>CACZPY010000062.1 GCA_902783135.1 uncultured bacterium | reverse complement strand
TCTTGGGCATCGCGCGGAAGGTCGCCAGCTGCGCCTTGAAGCGCTGACTTTCCGCCGCCGCCACCGTGCGCGTGGTGAACGAATAGGATCTGGCGAGCGCCTGAAGTTCCAGCGCCGCCGCCTCCGCCTCGGGGAGCGTCTGCGCCTGATACGCCTCGGCTTCGAGGATCGCGGTCTCCTTCTGCTCCATGGCGCCGATCACGTTCTGAAACGCGGGGGCGACCCGCTCGATCGGCGGATGCGCGCCCGTGATGGTCACGGCGACGATCTCCAAACCCAGACCGCAGTCGTCGGCGCGCTTCTGGATGCGCTCTTTCATGGCCTTTTCGGCGGAGGCGCGGCCGGTGGACATCACATCCATCATCGGCACGCTGGCGAGGTATTCCGTCGCGACCGCTTCGCTGATGCACTTCAGCGTGAAAAGCGGCGCCGCGTTGCCGTAGGCGTACTTCATGACCCCGTCCGGACGGATCCGGAACTGGATCGGGATCGACATCCGCAGGAACGAGATCGATGCCGTTTCGGAATCGTTGCCGCCGTCGCCCCTGACCGCCACGATGAAGTTTTCGTCGTCCGCGCCGTGGGCGCTGGTCCAGGTGACCACCTGCGACGGCTTGTTCTTGTCGTCCTTCGCCTTGTTTTCGCCGTGACCGTGCCCGTCGTCGGTCGCGGCGGAACTCTTTTCCTTATCGGCGCCGCGCGCCATCTCGCCGATCACGATCTGGCGCAATTCGGTGCAGCTGTAGCGTTTGATCCCTCCGAACGGCCACGGCAGCGTCCAGTAGATCCCCGGCGGCACCGGTTTCACGGAAACCACCCGCCCCAGACGCTCCTTCACGCCGACTTCGTTCGGTCCCACCTCGTGCAGCGAGGTGAACCCCCACAACAGCGCCAGCCAGATGAGCAGCACCGGGAAGAAGGACCTTTCCATGAATCCGTAGAGCCACGTGCCGGAGACCTTGAACCCGAACTGGTAGTCGAGCGCCAGCGCCACGTTGCGCATCACGCCGCCCGGTTCGGTGAAGAGCGCCAGCAGCTGGCTCTCGAAGACCGGGCGCGTTTCACGCAGCGTCCGCGGCCGGTAGAACTCGATGATCATGCTTATCACCAGTTCGGCGCCCAGCACCGCGAGGATCCAGAAGATGATCCGCGCCGACACCACGTCGACCCGGGAAAGATTGTTTCCGTAGCAGATCGCCGTCACGGTGGCGACCGTCATCACCGCGAAGCCGGCGATCAGCCACGCCCCCGCCGGACGCAGCCAGCGGAATCCCTCCGCCCGCGACTGACCGACGAAGAACGCTCCGGTGAAGACGCTCAACAGCATCATCACCGCCGAGATCAGCGCCGAATGGATCGCGTCGCCGTGCAGCGACGAGACCTGCCGCCCGGCGAGCGCGCCCCACGAACGGTAGAGCAGCCATCCCACGATCAGCAGCGCGAGCACGCTCAGCACATAGGGGGCGAAACGGCGGTAGTTCTCGAAACTGCGCCCCGCCGTGAAGCGGACATCTTCCTCAACGTCGAGCGCGCGGGTGTCGGCGCGCTTGGCGAGCAGCACCTTTTCCTCCTCGTCGAGCGCCGCCGCCGTTCTCAACATGCCGTAAAAAAGCGTTCCCACCGAAAACAGCAGCGTCAGAGCGTAGGGGATCGACCCCAGAATGAAGACGTCGCCGCCGCGGAACGCATACAGCACCTCGGTCAGCACTAACATCACCAGTGCGGCGGCGCCGCTTGCCGCCGCCATCCGGGTGATCAGGCGCGAACTGTCGATGTCGCGTTGGATGTCGGATTTTTTCACCACTTGTCGAAACCTCCATCATATTGATACAGTTGTCGAAATTACTATATAGTAATTTACACCATTCAAGCGCAAATATCAAGTCCGGTCGCAGTGAACGTCCGGGAAGTTGGCGCCCGGCGGGACCGCGAACGGACGGATTTCCCGTTTTAACCTATTTCGGCGTGAAAAAGGGAACATTCTCCGTGCCGGTCGCGTCGGGGATCCGATGCTTCCGGCGCCGCGCAGCACAAGACGGGCGCGCCGATCAGTTGCGGATCTCTCCCTCGTAGGGGTTGATGTCCCAACTGGCGGGCGAGTTCTGGGGAATGGAGCTGTAACCGGCGCGCTCGCGCTCGGTACAACCGAACGCCATCCCGGCGATGATGACCGCGAGGACGGCGCATAGAGTGAAAGTTCTCATCGGACAGGGTCTATTTGAACATCGTCTCGAAGAGATTGTATTCGCACATCTCGAGGACCTGAAAGGTCACGATGGCGGACATGGCGATGAACGTCAGCACGATTACGACGGTAAAGAATTTGGAGTTGAACATGATGTATTCTCCCCGGGTAAGGGCTCACTTCTTCTGCTGGACGTTGTTGTCGAAATAGACGATGTCGCCGACCTTGATCCGGTTGGAGCCGGCGGGGATGTTGGCGGTGGTGCATTCGTCGCCGACCTCGTCGAGTTTGACGCGGGCGACGAACTCGGCGCCTTCATTGAGCTTGCCGCGGGCGACCACCATCTCCATCCCGCTGACGATCATGGGATTGACGGTGATGGATTTTTCGCCGAGCGCCTGAGTGACCAGCGTGTTCTTGCCGAGGTTGATGGCGATGTACCCGTAATTGTTGTCGACCTTCACGACTTCGCCGACGGTATTGGCGCGCACTTCGGGCGAACCGGGACGCCACGGAATGGGCGCGGCATCTTCCTTGGCGACGCCGAGGGCGACCTTGTACTTGTTGACATCGTAATTGAGGTCGTCGACCCGCTTGTTGAGCTTTTCGATCTCGGACTGTCTGCGGCGGATCTCGGCCTTGGCGCCGACGAGTTCGCGGCGGACGTTGTCGAGGGCGTTGTTGGCGCTTTCGACATCGCGGCGGACCTTGGCGACGCCCGCGGATATGCGCTCGGCGGAGCGGGAGTAGTTGCTGTCGCTGAAGTCGCTGGAACTGACGTTGGCGTGGGATCCGATGGTACGCAGGGTGCTTTCATAGGTGCGCCGCCGATTCCGGGCGAGGTTGAGCGCGGAGACGATCTTGCCGAGTTCGGCCTGGTCGCACTCGGCAAGCGCCTTGGGATTGACGGTGATGTTGAGGGTGCGTCCGGCGAGCTTGGCGAGTTCGCGGCAGAGCAGATCGCGCTTCTGCACGGCCTTGGAGACGCCGCGCGTTACGTTGTCGACGTTGGTGCGGTAGGTGGCGACGCCGCGGAATTCGGCATCGGAACCGAGGTTTTTGACGTCGACGGCCATGCCGATCCGGCGGAGCGCCTCCGCCATCTCGTCGCGCTCGGCGATGATCTGCCGGGTCTGGCTGGCGAGCTTGGCGAGCTTGGCGTCAAGTTCGGCGTACTTTTCGTGAGAGAGTTCGGCGGGAGTGAGCGACTTCGCGATCTGGGTGCCGCTGGTGCGGTCCATCGACGTGCTGGCGCCGTTGATGGCGACCGCCAGCTTCTCCCAGCCCTTGACCAGAGAGTCGCGCTTCTCGAAGAGGAAATAGGAAAACGCGGCACTGACCAACGCCAACACCAATATCAGGATACTCAAAATGATGTTCGTGACTTTCATTTACACCGACTCCCAGCCGCAGCTGTTTTTTTTATTAAAAACTAAAGAGATTTTCCCACCCTGAACGGCACGACGAACCCGCGCGGAAAGTGCGCGGGCGACATGCACCGGATACACTTTAGCACTTAAAACGTTATTTTCAAATTTTTTTTTGCGGAAATCGGCAAATTTCCGGATAAAAAGGGGTTTTCCCGCCGCTTTCGCGCGGGAGCGGACCGCCCGCGGCGGATCATGCCGATCCTAAAGCGGAACGGCGGATCGCCTCCCGCAGCGGCACTTTCACGACCGCGCCGAGTTCGGCGGCGATCCGCGAAACGTCGGGCACATAGCGGGCGGGTTTGCTGGCCGGATCGGGGACGCCCTCCGTGACGATGGGCGACGCGGAGTCAAGCACCGATTTCACGGTCGCCGCCAGTTCCGCGATGGATATGCCTTCGCCGCTGCCCACGTTGTAGGGAACGCCGTCTTTGCCGCGCTCCAGCAAGGCGAAGAGCCATTCGACCAGATCGTCGGCGTAGAGATAACTGCGGAACGGCGTGCCGTCGCCGCGGATCACGATCGGATCTCCCGCCAGCGCGTCCCGGATGAAGTTGCCCGCGGCGAAGTGGATGTTTCTATTCAGATACGGCCCGACGAAGGCGAAGCAGCGGGGCAGCAGCGTGTAGATGCCGGAAGCGCGGCACATCTTTTCCGCCTCCAGCTTGGCGATGCCGTACTCGGTGACGGGGGCGCAGGGGAAATCCTCCGGGATATTGGCCAATCCGGGCGGCTGGATCCCGTACACCGCGCCGGAACTCACGAACAAGAGTTTTTCGGCGCCGCACGCTTTGGCGAATGCGAGCACCCGTTCGGTCCCTTTCAAGATGATGTCGCGCATCGCTTCCGGCGGCAGCACTTCGGCGGGGTTGCCCGCGTGCAGTATCCAGTCGAAGCGCCCGGCGGGGAAGCGGAAATCCCGCACGTCGCCGGGAACGAAGGCGACCTGCTCCATGTCGGAAAACTCCGGGCACTTGCGCCGAAACGCCGCCGGATCGCGCGACAATATGGTGAGTTCGCAACCGGGCAGAAAACCGCGTTTCAGCATCGAAAGCAGGCTTTTGCCGAAAAACCCGGTGCCGCCCGTCATGAAGATCTTTTTAACGCGCCCGGTCAAAAGTTGAGCCTTTCCTCTTCGACCACGAGCGGCCGGTCCTTGACCCGCACCAGAATCGCTCCGATGTACTCGCCCAGCAGCCCGATGAAGATCAGCTGGACCGCCCCGAAGAAGAACATGCCGATCATCAGCGGCGCCATGCCGAAGCTGAAGGTATTCCAGAACACGAGTTTCAGCACCAGATAGGTCAGTGCGACCAGCAGACTCGCCGTTCCCAGAAGAAAGCCCGCGAACACCGCCAGCCGCAGCGGCAGCAGCGAGTGGTTGACGAACCCCGTCATCGCCATGTCGTACAGCGTGAAGAAGTTGTTTTTGGTGCTGCCGTGGAGCCTTTTGTCCTGCTCGAACTCCACTTCGGCGCACGGGAAGCCGATCTCGCCGATCAGCCCCCGGAAGTAGGGGTACGGTTCGTGCAGATCCCGCAGCGCCGCGATCACCTCCCGGTCGTAGAGCCCGAACCCGGTGAAGCGCGGGATGATCCGCTGCCCAGGCGACGCCTTGGCGAGGAGATAGTAGTACAGCGACCGGATCTTTTCCATCAGCCAGCTCGCGCGCGTTCCCGAGCGCACGCCGCAGACCGCCTTGTACCCCTCGGCACGCTTCGCCATGAACTTGCTCAACAGCTCCGGCGGCTCCTGAAGATCGCTGCAGAGGTAGAAGACCGCGTCGCCGGAGGTGTTCATCAGCGCGTTGTAGGGCGAACGGATGTGCCCGAAGTTGCCCGCGTTGAGGATCACCTTGAAGTTCCTGTCCCGCGCCGCTATCTCGCGCAGTATCTCGCGCGTGCCGTCGGTGGAGCAGTTGTCCGACACGACGAACTCGTAATCGTGATCGGGGAATTCGCGCAGCGCCGCCATGACCCGGTCGTAGAAGGGACGGATGTTTTCGCACTCGTTGTAACAGCTGGTGGCGATGCTGATGACCGGCTTCCTGTTCATAGATATTCCCTTACTTCGTTCAGCGACAGCATCCGGTCGGCGCCGGAGGCGGTCAGTTCGTCCAAGGTCCCGTACCCGTAGGTCGCCGCCACGGTGACGATCCCCGCCGCCTTGCCGGCGTTGATGTCGATGTCGGTGTCGCCGACCATCGCCGAACGGCGCGGATCGAGCGCGTATTTTTCGAGCGCCAGACGGATCAGATACGCTTTGTCGGTCACCCCCGGCGGCAGCATGTCGCGGTTCAGAAGCTCCGTGAAGATGCCGTTCCAGTGGAGCTTGTCGACCAATTGCTTCAGCGGAGCATAGTTCTTGTTGGTCGCGAGAAACAGTTTTTTGCCCTCCGCCCGGAGTTTTTCGAGCATCGAATCCACGCCGGGATAGGGGTGCGACTTGGGGTAGTCCGAACTGTAGTAATATTTGCGGTAAACTTCGCAGATGCGGTCGATGGTCGCGGCGTCGAAGCCGGGAAACAGAACGGGCGCCGCCTCCCGGATGTTGGGGCCGACCCGGTAGTCCCGGTCGAAATGCGGCACGTCGAGCTTAAGTTCCGCGAACGCCTTGTGCCACGAATCCCGGATGTCCGCCTCGGTGTCGCAGACGGTGCCGTCGAAGTCGAAAAAGATGTTGTCGATGTCCTCGAAACACTTCATTTTTTTCCGCCGCCGTCCGTCTTCTCGTGGTTTTCCGCATCGCTTACGGGCGGGATGAGCATGTCGTCGAAAAATTCCTCCCGCGGCAGGAACGGCGCAAGATCCTCCAGCGGCGCCGAGACCAGAGTGCCGTCCGGCAGCTTTTTGGAGGCGGCCTTCGGACCGAGCGTTTCCAGCGGATCGGTCATCACTTCGACCACGACCGGACCTTTTTCCGCCAGGATCCCCGGCAGCAGCGCCTCCGCTTCGCGGTTGTTGCGCAGACGGCGGAACGGCAGACCGTAGGCGCCGGCGAGTTTTTCGAGATCCGGCAGGATCACCCCGGAGTTTTCCTCCGAACCGATGAAGTTGCCGTCGAAAAACGCCCGCTGCGTCAGTTTGATCGACAGATAACCGCGGTTGTTGTAGACGAAGAGCTTCACGGGCAGACGCAGATTCTTCAGCGTCTGAAGTTCCTGAATGTTCATCTGCAGACTGCCGTCCCCGGTGAGGCACAGCACCTCGCGCCCGCCTCCCGCCAGCGCCGCGCCGATCGCCGCCGGCAGACCGTACCCCATGGAGGCGCAGGCGGCATTGGCGAACATCCGCATCGCCGGTTTGACGGAGATCGCCTGAAAGGTGCTGGTGTAGGCGGTGCCGTTGCCGGTGACGACGATGGCGTCGTCCGCGCAGAATTTGCCGAGCGTTTCCGGAAAGGCGTAGCTGGAAACGTAATCGGTGCGCGCCCGGTGCGCTTCGGTCACCACCGGATACTTTTTCTTCAGGCGGCGGCAGTAGCCGAGAAACGCCCTTTCCCCGCCGGTTTTTTCCACTAACGGCAGCAGTGCGCGCAGAAACTCGCCGGCGTCGGTGCGGACCGCGCAATCCGGGCGGAAGGTCGGTTTTTTCAGTTCCGCCGGATCGGCGTCGACCATTATACGGTATGCCGCCCGCGCGGTCTGGCGGTAGGCGTAGCCGATCGTGCGGATGCCCATGCGCGTCCCCAGAACCAGCAGCAGATCGGAGTTCTGCATGATGAAGTTGGCGGCGCGCTCCCCGAGGATGCCCGGACGGCCGAAGAAAAGCGGATGCTCCGAGGGGATGAGGTCGATGCCGGAGATGGCGGTCAGGACCGGGATCTGCAATTTTTCCGCCAGCTGCAGCAGTTCCTTGGTCCCGTTGCCGTGACGGACCCCGATGCCGGCAATCAGCACCGGACGCTCCGCCTTCGCCAGTTTGTCGGCGACGAGGCGCAGCTGCGCTGCGTCGGGCGGCGGGGGAAGCGCCTCCGGATCGGGATCGTAAGTGCGCAGCGCTCCGGGATCGATCTCCGCCGCCTGAATGTCCAGCGGAACGTCGATCCACACCGGACCCGGCCTCCCGGCGCGGCAGAGATACCACGCCTTTTCGAATTCGTAACGGATATCCGCCGGGTCGCGGATCAGCACCGCGTACTTGGTGATGGGGCGGACCACATCGACGATGTTGAGTTCCTGATCGCCCAGCTGACGCAGTTTCAGTTCCGGATACGAAGCGATGCAGGTCTCCCGTTTGATCTGACCGGAGATGACCACCATCGGGATCGAGTCCAGCCACGCCCCGGCGACTCCGGTGAGCGCGTTGGTGCCGCCGGGACCGGTGGTGACGCACACGATGCCGGGAGCCCCGGTTATCCGCGCATATCCCTCGGCGGCGATGGCGCACGCCTGCTCGTGGAGGTTGCAGACATAGTTGAGGCGTTTTTCGCAACGCAGAGCGTCGTCAAGGAAGATCGCTCCGCCTCCGGTGACCAGAAACACATGTTTCGCTCCCCGGTCGGCGAGCGTTTTGAAGATCCAGTCCGCGCACCTCATAAAAACTCCGCTGTTCCGTTGTGACCGCCGTGCTCCCCCGACGACGGCATTTAAGAATATATCCCGCGGTAACGGGTATTTCAATATCCGCCCGCGCAAAAGACGCCTGTTTGCGGCGGGATTGCCCAAGGCGCAAAGCAAAAAATGGGGGGCGGCAGCGCGGTTGTCGACTCCGCGATACCGTCCCCCGGGGAATGGGGCTTTTTCAGAGGTCGAAGACCAGTTTCAGCAGCGGCGCATGCTGCTGCGCACCGTAGACGTCGGTCTCGCCGGGGACTCCGGAGGGCATCGGCCGGTCCATGGTGATCTTCACCGCCCACGCCGGATCGAAGTAGATCACGTTGCGGATCGCGGAGACCGGGATCGAATAGGCCTTCGCCACGACTTCCTTGTTGACCGCCTGCTTCGCCTTGACGAGGTCGAAGGAGGCCTTGTCCTTGAAGATGATGTCCATGGTGAGCTCGAAGGGGCCGCTGTTCTTGGAGCGGACGACTTTGGCGATATTGAGGATCGGGGTCTTCATTTGTTCACCTCGCCGATGTTGCGGAATTCGATTTTGAAGATGCTCTGATCGTCGATGCGGAGCAGGTGGTACACGCCGAAGCCGAACGCCTGACCGACGCGGATGTCGGAGGGCGAGAACGG
>CACZPY010000061.1 GCA_902783135.1 uncultured bacterium | reverse complement strand
GTCCGTTCGGGCTTGCCACGCCGTAGTCCGCAGGACGAAGGCGGGTCCGTTCGGGCTTGCCACGGGAACGAACGGCACGGTCGGACAAATCGGACAAAAGCGGGATCGGGAACCGCGTACCGGCGTTTACGGCAATCAGCGGAAGGCAAATAAAAAAAGCGTCGCCGAATCCGGAGACCGGACCGGCGACGCCGGGGCTTATAGGGTGCGGGGGCACCCTTAGGGGCTTTTACATCGTATAATATAATCGCCCTCCATTACCGGAAGATTGCGAAAAAATTACAATTTGGCAATGTTGGCGTACGATTTCGGCATGACGATCCCGGAGCGCGGACGAATATTGAAAATTATTTCGCGCGAACGGGCGCGGCAACTTTCAATCTCGCGATTGTTGGTGTATATTACCCGTGATCGGCGTATTATCCGCTCCGGCGAAGGCAAACGACAATACCGTGATTCTAAATATGAGCGAAGGACACAAACCCAGACAGTACCGCGATCTCGTACTGCTGCACCGCAGCTGGTTCCCGCTGTGGATACTCGACGGATACATCCTGCGGGAGTTCCTCATCAAGTACAGCGTACTGATGCTGGTGTTTTCGATCCTGTTCATACTCAACGACGTATACAACGACATCTCGGACTTCCTCGAAGCCAAGACCGGCGTCGCGGTC
Source organism: uncultured bacterium (assembly GCA_902783135.1). Classification (GTDB taxonomy): domain Bacteria; phylum Verrucomicrobiota; class Lentisphaeria; order Victivallales; family Victivallaceae; genus UBA1784. The sequence continues at coordinate 28,375 of CACZPY010000061.1, read as the reverse complement.
TTCGTGTCGTACCTGCTGTACAAACTGCCCGGCAACATCCGCTTCATATTGCCGATATCGATGCTGCTGGGGTGCATGTGGACGATGGCGGCCTTCGGCAAGAACATGGAGGTCACCGCGATGCGGGCGAGCGGAGTTTCGCTGTTCCGCTGCGGCTGCCCGATCTTCGCGGTGGGGCTGATCGTCACGGGCGTCAACATCTACTTCAACGAGGCGATGATCCCCCGTTACGAAAAACTGGCGTCGGAAATATACGAAAGCCGCGCCCGGAAACGCGAGATCGTCCAGCACCTGCTGGCGTTCCGCAGCAACGACCAGCAGCGTCACTGGCTGTTCAAGGTGTACGTGAACACCGGAAACAAACAGAAAGACGTGGTGATCAAGACCTTCTGGACCGAAGCCGCGGAGCCGCAGCTGATCGGCATGCCGGGCGATCCGGGGTTTGCGGAACGCGTGAGGACGATCTTCCGCGACCGCGCGGAAAAACTGCTCCGGCTGCCCCACAAAGAAATGGTGCAGGAAATGCGCAAGCTTCTGATCGAACGCAAATTGGATATCCACGCCGGAGAGGTGGAGTATTTCCCCGATTCCGGAGACTGGATTTTCAGCAACGGTTCGTTCGTCAGTTACGACCGCAATGACGAGACCCGCTTCGAAGCGAGCCGCGGGACGAGCGCCATCCACGCGTCGATCCCCTTCCGGCGGCTGCGTTTCAGTTCGCGGGAGATCCCCGAAACGCCGTCGGACATCATCAACTCCATCAAGGAAAAGGACGATCTGCCGACCCTCGAGATCTGGCGGCTGCTGAAACGCAATCCCCACTTGCCCGACCGGGTGAAGGCGATCTACGAAACGGTCTTCTACTACCGTCTGGCATTCCCATGGGCGTGCTTCCTCGCGGTGTTTCTGGGCATCCCGCTGGCGACCAAGAACGAACGTACCGGCAGCATGTTGGCGATCGTCAGCGCGATCGGCGTGATCATCGTGTACATCGTGGTCGCGCAGATCTTTCTGGTGCTGGGCAAAGGCGGACACGTCAATCCGGCACTGGCGGGGCTGATGCCGACCATCGGCTTCATCTGTTACGGGGCGTGGCGGATCCTCGGCGACCGGAATTGAGCGTGGAACAGCCGCGATGAAACTTTACGATACGCATTTTCACTTCACCGGAGAAGCGACTCCGGCGGAATACCTCGCCGAAGTCTCCGCCGACGGCGAACGGGCGGCAACTTCGCTCGGACGGACGGGCGAACTGCCCGAGTTGTGGTACACCTGCGTCGGCGGGGATCACATGGAAAGTCTGCGGGCGCGCGAGTTCGCCCGGATGGTCCCCCATTGCCGCTTCGCCGTGGGCGTGCATCCCCACGAGGCGGCGGAGCATCTGAAGACAAAAGAGGATTTTTCCGGTTTCCGCGGCGATCCGTTATTGGTCGCGGTCGGCGAACTCGGGCTGGACTACTACTATGAACTATCCGACCGTCCGGCGCAGCGGCAGGTCTTCGCCAAGTTTCTCGACCTGGCGCGGGAGTGGGAACTCCCGGCGGTGGTGCATCTGCGCGACCGCGACGGCGCCGACGACGCCTACCGCGAGGCGCTGGAACTGCTGACGCCCTTCGCCAAAAGCGGCGGCCGTTTCGAGGTCCACTGCTACGCGGGCACGCGGGAGTATCTGAAACGTTTTCTCGACCTCGGAGCGTATGTGGGTGTGACCGGCATGGTCACCTTCCGCGCGGCGGAAAACATCCGCTCCAACCTGACGCAGATCCCCGCCGACCGGCTGCTGATCGAGACCGATTCGCCGTATCTGGCGCCGGTCCCGTTCCGGGGCGGCGAGAACACCCCCGGTCTGCTGATACTGGCGGCGGCGGAAGCGGCGCGGGTGCGCGGCACGACCTTGGAGGAACTGGCGGAACTCACCTGGCGCAATGCGGCGGAGTTCTTCCGCCTCGGCGGAGGCGACGGCGATGAATAGCATCGGCTGGTTCTATCTGACGAACTTCGCGGGAGCGGCGGGATGCGGTGTGCTGGCGTATCTGCTGTGGGCGACGACCCCGGAAAATCTGCCGCGCCGCGAGGCCTGGACGCGCAGCCGGCTCTGCGGTCTCGTGCTCGGCTACGCGGTGCTGATCCCCTGCGTGCCGCTGGCACGGGTGGTGATGCCGGATATCCTGCTGCCGTTGCTGTGGCCGCTGGCGATCGTGATGCCGCCCGTGTGCGCGTATTACGTCGACTATCCCAACGCCCGTGCGATCGGCGGAGCGCTGATACTGCTGTCCTACCTGACGGTGCACTGGGGGTTCGATCTGGAACTGCCGGGAGCACCCGCGCTGACGGTGCTGGCGTGGATCGTCGGCATCGGCGGCATCTGGCTGTCGGCGCAGCCGTGGAAGCTCCGCGACTGGTTCCGGTCCGGAGCGAAATTCCGCCGCATCGCGGCGGCGATCCTGACGCTTTTCGCGCTGGCGCTGGCGGTGGAGGCGCTATGGCACTTGTGTTGAGCGACGCCGCCGCAGGGTACGGTGTGAACGATCCGGAGCGCTTCGCGCAACTCTGCGGCAGGTTCTTCGAACTCCTGACGGCGGCGAACGCGCGGATGAACCTGACGCGGATCACCTCCCGCGAGGAGTTCGAGATCAAACATGTGATCGACTCGTTGACCGCGGCGCGCTGTTTCCCCGAATTGGCGAAGTCGCCGCTGCGTATCGCCGACATCGGCTGCGGAGCGGGGTTCCCGTCGGTGATATTGGCGACGGCGTTTCCGCAACTGCGCGTCACCGCGATCGACTCCACGCAGAAGAAGATCGCCTTCGTCGCCGAAGCGGCGCGGGAACTCGGGCTGGGAAACCTTTCCCCCGTGGCGGGACGGGCGGTCGAACTGGCGCGGCACATCCCCTTTGCCGGCGCCTTCGACGTGGTGACGGCGCGGGCGGTGGCGACGGCGGATAAGATATGCCGCGAGGGGCGCGGGATGCTCGCTCCCGGCGGACGATTCATATTGTACAAGACGCCGGGTCAGGCGGACGAGCTTCAAGCCCTGCGCGGCGACCGCGGCATCAAATGGAGCGCGACGCCGGAGTTCGAACTCCCCGGCGGAGCGGGGACGCGGCTGTTTTTGACGGGGGAGCGGATCTGAATATGCTGAACTTCATCGTCAGACGCTGTTTTTACTCCCTGCTGGTGATATGCGGCGTCATGTTCTTCACCTTCGTGCTCTTCAATCTGGCGGCGGGCGATCCGGCGGCGGCGGCGCTGGGCAAAAACGCCCGCCCGCTGGAGATCGAAGCTTTCCGGCGCGGGATCGGCGCCGATCTGCCGCTCTTTTTCGGGCGCTTCTGCCGTACCGAGGCGTTCCGCCCGGGAGATGTCCCCGGCGTCTACCGGCGCGAATTCGCCGAGCCGGAGCTCCGCGCGGTAGTGACGCTCGCCGACGGGACGCGGCGCGAGGAACCGGTCGCCGCGTCGGCACAAGTATTCCAAGTGCCGCAGGGGGCGCGCGCGGAATTCTACCGCGTGCAGAAAAATCCCTTCAATTCGCAGTTCTTCCGCTCGTTTGCCGAGGTGGTGCGTTTCCGGAAAACCTTTCCCTATGTCGAGTTCTTCGACTTCGGGCGCACGCTGACGACCCGCGAACCCATCCGCGAGCTATTGCGGCGCGGCGTGTGGCCGTCGCTCGCGCTGATGGTGCCGGTCTTCTTCGGCGAACTCCTGCTGGGGATCGCGCTCGCGCTGGTCGCCACGGCGTTCCGCGACCGCTGGCCGGACCGGATGCTCGTGGTGCTGTCGGTGTGCTTCATGAGCGTGAATTATCTGGTGCTGATCATCGGGGCGCAGTGGTTTTTCGGCTACCGGCTCGGCTGGTTCCCGCTCTGGGGGTTCGAGGGGCCGCGTCATCTGCTGCTGCCGGTGCTGACGGGGATACTCTTCGGCATCGGCGGAAACGTCCGGTTTTTCCGCACGGTCTTCATCGACGAACTCGGGCGCGAGTATCTGCGCACCGCCGTCGCCAAGGGACTGCCGCCGTGGCGGGTCTACGGACGGCATCTGTTGCGCAACGCTTCGCTGCAGATCATCACCAAGGCGGGGGCGGGACTGCCGTTCCTCTTCACCGGGAGTTTGCTGCTGGAGTCGTTTTTCGGGGTGCCCGGACTCGGCTTCGCCGGGGTGGACGCCCTTTACAACTCGGATATCCAGCTGTTGAAGGCGGTGGTGATCCTGAGTTCGATACTGTTCGTGTTCATAAATCTGCTGACCGATCTCGCCTACGCGTGGGCGGACCCGCGCGTGCGGATCGCCGGATGACCAGAGGATTTTCGCTATGGATGAACGTGCGGATACGGGGATGGAACTTCTGGCGCCGGCGGGGAGCCCCGCCTGCGCGCTGGCGGCGTTCGACGCGGGCGCGGACGCGGTCTACGCGGGGCTGAGCCGCTTCAACGCCCGGGAGCGCGGCGAAAACTTCACTCCGGAGTCGATGCGGCAGATCGTCGATTACGCCCATCGCAACGGCAGAAAGGTCTACCTGACGCTCAATACCCTCGTCAAGGAGCGGGAACTCGCCCAGGTGGCGGAACTCCTCGCCGCGATCTCGGAGATCGTCCCCGACGCGCTGCTGGTGCAGGACCTCGGCGTGCTGCGGATGATCCGCGAATACTTCCCCGCGTTGGAGATCCACGCCTCGACGCAGATGGGCTTCCACAACTCCGCGGGGCTCGCCTTCGCGGCGTCGCTCGGCGTTAAACGGGTGGTGATGGAGCGGCAGGTCACGTTGGAGGAACTCGCCGCGATGCGCGTCCCCGAGGGGCTGGAACTGGAGTGCTTCATCCACGGCGCGCTCTGCTGTTCGCTTTCGGGCAGCTGTTTCTTCTCGTCGTGGTTGGGCGGGATGAGCGGCAACCGCGGCAAGTGCAAGCAGCCGTGTCGCCGCCGTTACTTTTCGTCGCGCGGGAACGGTTTTTTCTTCTCTCCGCGCGACCTCTGCGGGGTCGATCTGCTGGATGAAATGCGGCGGATCGGCGTGCGTTCGCTGAAGATCGAGGGGCGGCTCCGCCAGCCGGATTACGTCTCCAACACCGTCCGGGCGTACCGGATGCTGCTGGACGCCCCGGCGGAACGGAGAAACGAGGTGCTGGGCGAAGCGCGAAATTTGCTGAGCAAAGGGTGCGGGCGCCACTGGTCGGACGGTTTCTACCGGAAAGACGGATTTTCCACGCTGATCCGCCACGACGGAGCGGGCGCGGCGGGTATCCGCTGCGGCACGGTGGAGGCGCTGAACGACCGCGGCTTTTTCTTCACGGCGGCGAAGCGGATCTTCATCGGCGACCGGCTGCGCGTCCAGCCGCCCGACGGCGGGGACGGTCCGGCGCTGACGCTGACCAAGTTCACCGCCGACGACGAACCGGCGCGCCGCGCCCTGCCGGGGATGCGGGTCTTCGTCTATTGCGACAAGCCGGTGTCCGCGCGGGGTACGGTCTACAAGATCGGCGAAAGCCCCGCTGACTACTCCGCACGGCTGGCGGCGCTGCCGCCGTGCCGCGCCCGGGTGGATGTGCGTCTGAAAGTGGATGCGCAGGGTTTCTCGGGCGAGATACTGAACGCCCCCGTCACCGAAAACTGGCACTATCCGCTGGAACTTGCGGCGGCGAAGAAGTTCCCGCTCGACCGGGCGAAAATAGAAGCGGAGTTCGCCGCTTCCGACTCCGCGACGCTGGAACTCGGCGCGCTCACGGCGGAGGTGGCGGGGGAGTTGTTCGTCCCCGCGCCGGAACTCAAGGCGGCGCGCCGCGACTTCTGGGCGTTCGCGCACCGGGTGCTGCCGCGTCCCGATATGGTGATACCGCGCTTCGGCGAGGCGTTGGAACGCTTCCGGCGCGACTACGCGGCGCTGGAGCGCCACGCCGATCTGACCAAGGAACACCTGACCGAAACGGTCTACTTGAAGCCGCACGGCGACGAACCCGCCAACCGGCAGGCGATCCGCGCCGCCTTCATCTTCGACCTCAACAAGTCGAGCCGCGAGGCGGTGCTGCCCGACTTCACCGCCGAAGCGACGCTGCCGGCGCTGATCCGGGCGATCGATCAGGCGTACCGCGACGGCATCCGGCGCTTCCGGGTATGCTCGCTTTTCGGAATCGAACTTCTGCGCAAATATCCCGATCTGCATATCGTGACCGGGCAGCCGCTGCCCGTGTGCAACTCGCTGGCGGCGGAGGAACTGCGGCGCCGCGGCGTCGAACGGGTGATGGCGCATATCGAACTCGAAAAGCGGGCGGTGGAGGAACTGGACAAACGTTCCCCCCTGCCCGTGGAACTCTACCGGCTCGGCCGTCCCGCGCTCCTGACGACGCGCGCGGAGCTCCCGGTCGAAGGGGCGCTGCGCGACGCGCGCGGCAACGAGTTCGAGGTGCGGCACGACGGCAAGAGCCGCCTCACGCGGGTCTATCCGCGACAGGCGGTGTCGCTGCCGCGCTTGCCGGGGATCTACGACTTCTACGACCTCACCAACGCGCGGTGGCGGAGTTCCGACACGGCGACCTTCAACTTCGACGCCGAGTTGGGATAAAAAAAAACGCCGGAGTGTTCGCTCCGGCGCATTGCCGACTGCTATCGGTTCACTTTTTCAATCCGAGCTGCCGGTCGATCTCGGTCAGCCCCGGACGGGACGGACTCGTGCCGTGATGCCCCATCGGATTGTACGAGATATATTTTTTCTTGCCGGGCAGAGAGTTGAACGCCGAGTACACCGACGCGGCATGGCAGGTGTTGTCGATGCCGCCGGTCGAAAAGTACGCCGGGCACTTGATGCGCTGCGCCATGAACACTCCGTCGACGTATGCCGCTTCGCCGATGACCGCGGGATCGCTCCGCTTCGCCGGCGGCATGAAGTAGAACGGCCACCCGGGACGGCGATTTATCGACTGCCCGCCGAGGTCGCAGAGCGCCGGGACGCCCGCCACCGCCAGCGTGACCTGCGGATCGAGCGCCGCCGCCGCGATGGTCTGCGCGCCGCCCTGACTGGTGCCGTAGGCGATCAGCGTCTTGCCGTCCCACTCGGGCAGGCTCTTCACATAGTCGAGCGCCCGCATGACCCGCATATACATCCCGATGAAGTAAATGCGGTTGTGATCCTCGAAGCCGCGGTGCCAGTAATTTTTGAGTCCCTTGTCGGCAAGCTCCTTGTAGAACTTCGCGGGCTTGCCGTTTTCGATGCCGTGGGCATTGACGTCGAAGGCGAGCGCCTTGCTGCCGTAACGCGCCTGCATGTTGGCGCTGCGGACGCCGGCTCCGTGGTAGATCACGATGGCGGGCAAGCTCTTCGGCTGCGCGCCGCGCGGCAGGCAGAGGTAGCCGGAAACGGGGATGCCGCCCGCGCAGTCGACCTTCACGTCATAGCAGACGACGTTCGGATACTTTTTCTCCAATGCGGGAGTGAGTTTGACCTCGCTCCGGGTCGCCTTGACGGGGACCTGATCGAGTTCGGCGCGCTTCTGCTTCCAGAAAGCGTCGAAATCGTCCGGACACTTGGTGTTGCCGGAAACGATCTTTTCCGGGGTGACGCGTACGCCGAGACCGGCGATCAGCTTGCGTTTGCGCCTGTCCAACACCGGTTTTTTGTTCTCATTCAGCATGGAGCAGATGACCGATACCGTACCGGGAGTATTTGCCGTCACGGAAAACTCCGCGTCTTTGCCGAAATCGAATATCTGCGGTTTGCCCTTGGATACGCCGTTGACGAACAACTCCGCCGCGAAGGCCCCCGGCAGCTCGGAGTTGACGGTCACGCCGATCTTCACCTCGTCGCCGACTTTGGCGCGGGCGTTGGGGCAGTTGGTCTTGGCGACGACCCTGTACTTGCTGACTTTGGTCGTGTATTCGGTTTTGCCCTTGACCGGGGCGGCGGAACACCACGCGGCGGCGAAGAGCGCGAGCATGGCGGCGAAAAGAAGGCGTTTGAACATGTTTTCGATCCTTATGTTGTGGGTTGACGGAAATATTATTCTTTTCCGAGTTCAAGAACTTCCCTGATCCTGCGCTGTCCGGCGGCGGAGGGGCTGTTGCTGTGTCCGCCCAGCGGATTTATCGCGATGTGCCGCAGCTTTTCCGGCAGTTTGTTGTAGACCGCATAGATGCTGACGGCGAAACAGGTGCGGTCGATCAATCCCGCCGAAAGGTACACCGGGCACTTCACGTTTTTGGCGAGGAAGACGTTATCCACATACGCCGTTTCGCGGACGATCGCCGGATCGCGCTGCTGCGCCTCGGGGATGCGGCGGATCGGACCGCCGGGCTGACGCCCCGCCAGTCTGCCGCCGAGGTCGCACATCGACGGCACCCGGGAAACGCAGAGCGAGACCTGCGGATCCAGTCCGGCGGCGGCGAGCGCCTGCGCTCCGCCCTGACTGCCGCCCGTGACGATGAGGGTCCTGCCGTCCCACTCGGGGAGGCTCTTCAGATAGTCGAGCGCCCGCATGATGCGCATATACATCCCGACGAAGTAGTTCTTCGTGTGATCGTCGAGGTGGCGGGTGCGGTAATCGGCAAATTCGCCCGCGAAAAGGTCGTCGTAATACTTCTTCGGCCTGCCGTTGGGGAGTCCGTGGGCGTTGACGTCGAAGGCGATGGCGCGACTGCCGTACCGGACCGGCGGGATCGCGCTCCGGACTCCGGCTCCATGAAAACTCGCGATGGCGGGCAGACTCTTCGGCTTGGCGCCGCGCGGCATGCAGAGATATCCGGAAACGGGGGCGCCGCCCGCGCAGTCGACTTGAGTATCGTAACAGACGAGGCCGCGATGTTTTTCGGGAAGCGGGAGCTCCCGGCGCGTCGCCTTGATCGGGACTTGATCGAGTTCGGCGCGTTTCCGCGCCCAGAACTCGTCGAAGCCGGACGGCGGCAGGGGATTGCCGGGGACGATCTTTTCCGGGGAAACGAGGACGCCCAGCCCGAATCCGGGACGGCGCCGCCGCGGATTGAGGATCGGCTTCCCGGCGGCGTCGAAGGCGGTCGCCAATCCGAAAACGCTTCCGGGCACGGTCGTCAGGTGTTCCAGCGTGGCGGTTTCGCCGAACTTACAGTCGCGCGGAGCGCCGATGGGGTTGCCGTTTTCATAGAAGGAGACCTGAAAATGTCCGGGCTGTTCCGACTTCACGCAGAGGGATATTTTCACCTTGTCGCCGACTTTGGCGACCGCTCCCGGCGCGGAGGTCCCGGCGATGAACTCGCAGCCGCCGGATCTCACGACCCATTCGGTCTTCCCCCCAGCGGGAGCCGCCGATGCGGCGGCGGCGGTAAAGAACGCGGCAAAAAACAGTCGTTTCAACATATATCCCCTCAAGATCGAAGACCACTCCCGATACGATTAATATACACAATGCTTTCCGCTTCTGCAAGTCGGCGGCGGTTTTTTGCGGCATTTCGCGGGGCGCGCGATTGAAAACCCGCCCGACTTCGGGTATGTTATGACTTTACGAGCACAACAAAAAATCAAACCGGAAGGTATTTCGATCATGGATAACGTCAGGACCCGCTTCGCCCCCAGCCCCACCGGATTCATGCACGTCGGCAACTTGCGCACCGCGCTGTACGCGTGGCTGCTCGCGCGTTCGCAGGGCGGGAAATTCATCCTGCGCATCGAGGATACCGACCGCGCGCGGCTGGTCGAAAACGCGGTCGACGTGATCTACGCCACCTTGAAGCGCGCCGGACTGGACCACGACGAAGGCCCCGACGTCGGCGGCGACTGCGGCCCCTACGTCCAGAGCGAGCGCAAGCCGCTCTACGCCGAGTACGCGAAGAAACTCGTCGCCTCGGGAGCCGCCTACTACTGCTTCTGCGACAAGCAGGAGGAACACGAAAACTCCGCCGAGGGCGAAGCGCCCGTCTCGCAGGGCTGTCCCGGCGACTGCCGCGACCTCGACCCCGCCGAAGCGGGAAAGCGCGTGCTCGCGGGCGAACCGTTCGTGATCCGGCAGAAGATCGACCGCTCCGGGACCTCGAGTTTCAGCGACCTCGTCTTCGGCGACATCACCATCGAAAACAAGGTGCTCGACGACCAGATACTCTTGAAGCGCGACGGCATGCCCACCTACAACTTCGCGAACGTGGTCGACGACCACCTGATGGGCATCACCCACGTGGTGCGCGGTTCGGAGTACCTTTCCAGCACGCCCAAGTACAATCTGCTGTACCGCGCCTTCGGGTGGGAACTGCCGCAGTACGTGCACCTGCCGCTCATCATGGGGCGCGACGCGGACGGCAACGTGTCGAAACTTTCGAAGCGCCACGGCTCGGTGAGCTTCGAAAACCTGATCGCGGAGGGGTATCTGAGCGAAGCGATCGTGAACTACATCGCGCTGCTCGGCTGGTCGCCCAAAAGCGACCGCGAGATCTTCTCGCTCGACGAACTGGTGGCGGCATTCAACCTCGCCGGATTGAACAAGTCCCCGGCGGTCTTCGACTACGACAAACTGCGCTGGATGAACGCCGAACACATCAAGGCGCTGCCGGTCGAAAATTTCGCGGAACTTTCGCTCCCGTTCAGCGGACTCGCCGGGACGCCGCTCGAGGCGAAATACCCCGCCATCGCCGCGCTGCTGCAGGCGCGGACGGAAAAACTGACCGACATCCCGGAAAAGATCGCGTTCTTCCGCGAACTGCCCGAGTACGATACGGAACTATTCTGCCACCAGAAGAGCAAATCCACGCCGGAAACGGCGAAGACGACGCTCGCGGAGCTGCTGCCCAAGTTCTCCGCGTTGCCCGACTGGAATCGTGACGCCATCGCCTCGCTGCTCAAGGAGTACGCCGAAGCGAAGCAGGTCAAGGTCGGGCAGCCGATGTGGGCGGCGCGGATCGCCGTCTCGGGTCAGGCGGTGACGCCGGGAGGCCCCGGAGAGATCATGGAGATCCTCGGCAAAGCGGAGTCGCTCCGCCGCATGGAACTCGCCCTCGCCAAACTCGGCTGACCGGGCGGAGATATGCGGGCGATCCTCTACGCGTTTCTGGCGGCGGTGTTCTACGCGGTCAACATTCCGCTGTCGAAACTGTTGCTCAAATCGGTCGGTCCGACCGCGATGGCCGCGCTGCTGTATCTGGGCGCAGGGATCGGCGTCGGGGCGCTGTCATTGTTCGACGTGCGGGGACGGAAAAGTTCCGCTCCGCTCACGCGCGGGGATCTGCCGTTCGTCATCGGCATGATCGTCCTCGACATTGCCGCGCCGATCCTGCTGATGCTCGGCATCCGGTACGGTTCGGCAGCCAACGCTTCGCTTCTCGGCAACTTCGAGATCGTCGCCACCACGGTGATCGCGCTGGTGCTCTTCAAGGAGGCGGTATCCGCCCGACTGTGGAGCGCGATCGCGTTGATCACCGTCGCCAGCGCGATTTTGTCGCTGGAGGGCAGCGAAAGTTTTCGCTTCTCGTACGGGTCGCTGCTGGTGCTGCTCGCGACGGTCTGCTGGGGATTTGAGAACAACTGCACGCGGCGCATATCGACGAAGAGCACCTACGAGATCGTGGTTCTGAAAGGGATGTTTTCCGGGGCGGGGGCGCTGATCGTCGCCTTTGTCGTGAGGGAACCGATGCCGGATCTGCCTCACATCGGCGCGGTGCTGCTCCTCGACTTCGTGGCTTACGGGCTCAGCATTTTCCTCTATGTCCGGGCGCAGAGTGTGCTCGGCGCGGCGAAGACGAGCGCTTACTACGCGGTTGCGCCGTTCGCGGGGGTACTGCTCTCGTTTGCGATACTCGGCGAGAGATTTTCCGGGAGGTTTTTCGCCGCGCTTGCCGTGATGATCGCCGGAGCGGCACTGGTGGTGATCGACACGTTGATAACGCGCCATGAACATCCGCATCAACATGTTTTCTCACATTGCCACGGCGGGGCGATCCACGAACACACGGTGGAGCACCGCCACGCGCACGATCATTGTCCGGGGCCGGAGAAGCATACGCACCACCATCCGCTCGCCCAGCTCGAAGCCATTGCGGACGGCGGGACGAAAAATCCCTGACGCAGTACGAGGAACAGCGGGGGTTAAAGATCCGCGATAGCGGCTTCGATAGCGGCGAAGATCTCCGCCGGTTCGGCCATGCGCCCCACGCCGTCGGCTCCGCAGGCGACGTGTCCCGCGACGGGACCGCAGAAGTCGACGCCGCGCCGTTTTAAAACCGCCACGTTGTCGACGCAGGCGGGATGGCTCCACATCTTGGGATTCATCGCGGGGGCGAGCAGGACCGGCCCCGCGAAGGTCGCGGCGAAGGTGGTCAGCGCGTCGTCGGCGATCCCGTGCGCATACTTGGCGATGAAGTTCGCCGTCGCGGGGACCACCGCGAAAAACTCGGCTTCGTCGGCGAGCGCGACGTGTCCGGGGCGCCACTCGGGTTCGTCCCAGAGCGACGTCACGACTTCGTGACGCGAGAGCGTGCGGAAAGTCAGCGGAGTGACGAAGCGCGTCGCGTTCTCCGTCATCAGCACACGCACATCATACTTTTTGGCGAGTTTGCCGCACAAGTCGGCGGCTTTGTAGGCGGCGATGCCGCCCGTCACTCCCAGTGCGATCACTTTCTGCGCCATGGTTCGCTCCCTTCGGGTATCAATCCGGTGCGCAGCCGGAACGAACGGAACAATCCTTCCAGTTCGGCGGCGGCGGTTTCGAGATCGTCGTTGACGATGAGGTAGTCGTAAAGGCGGAAACTGGCAAGCTCGCGCTCGGCGGCGGCGAGGCGCAGCGCCAGCTGCTCCTCGGAGTCGGTGGCGCGCTTGCGGAGCCGCGCTTCCAGCAGTTCCAGCGACGGCGGCGAGATCAGCACGAAGACGGCGGCAGCGGCGAGTTCGGCGTCGTGCTTCGCGGCTTCGCGGATCTGGGTCGCGCCCTGCACGTCGATGTCAAGGATGACGTCAGCGCCGCGGCGCACCCGTTCGAGGACCTCGCTTTTCAAGGTGCCGTAGCGGTGGGCGAAGACGCGCGCCTCCTCGACGAAGCCGCCCGCCTGCGAACGCGCCTCGAACTCCTCCGGCGTGAGGAAATAGTATTCCCGCCCGTGGAGTTCGCCGGGGCGCGGTTTGCGGGTGGTGCACGAGATCGAAAACTCCAGATCGGGCAGATGCTTGCGGACCGCGCCGACCAGTGTGGACTTCCCTGCCCCGCTGGGACCGGAAAGCACGATCAGATTGCCGGTGCGTTTTCGAATTTCACTCATGATGCGCTACAGACTCCTCGTCAGCTCCGGGGCATTGCTTCCGCCAGCCGGGAAAGTTCCAGTGCTCCGGGAAGTCGCGGCACTGGCGCGGCTTCACGGGATCGATCCCGCAGGCGGCGACGCCGTCGGCTCCGGAGGTCAAAAATATGCAGCTCCCGTCGGGGCGTTCGTTCAGCGACAGCCACTGCCGGTCGGGAGAAAGCCGCGTCGATCCGGCGAGGAACTCCTCCTCCGGCACGCCGAGAAACCTTGCGATCGCTTTGGACTCGCCGGGGAGCAGTTTCACGCACCCCGGCCAGCGGCAGCAGTTCCCGCAGCGGCGGCAGACGAACGCCATTCAAGCGCGCCGCGGATTATTTGAACATCTCGTACGTCAGATCGTCGTCCTTGATGTCGAGCAGGAAGAAGCCGAGGATGAAGTCGGCGAGTTCCACGGGATGCACGTACAGATCGCCGTCGACGAACAACCCCAGCGAACCGCCGAACGCCCAGTAGTCGCGCGGACCCTCGAAGAAGTCGTAGACGCGCTGGATGGGTTCGGGGAACCCGGTGCGGGTCTCGACGTAACGATCGACGAGCGAAGTGCTTTCAAGAACGGTGTAGCTTTCCTCGCCGACGCAGATGAACGACCAGTACCACCACTCCTCGATGCCGAGACCGTACTGGCGGTTGTGGATCTTGTACGCCTTGGCGGTCTTGCCGATGCCGAGACCGACGTCGATGGCGCGGGTCGCCATCAGCCGGGCCTCGACGACCGGACCGACGCCGAGCGCCACGCTGACGGTGTCGAGCGCGTCAATGAGACGGTTGGGAATGTAGAAGACCAGGCGCTCTTCGATGGTGGCTCCCTGAGCCTGCGGAGCGAAGAGACCGACAGCGGCGACCGCGAGTGCCAAAAAGATCTTTTTCATGAATATTTCTCCAAATCCATAGTTGGTTGAACTGCGAAACGCAAAATTTTCCACACCTTATATTAAACTAACCTCTGGGAAGAGTTTTTACAAGCCCCCGCGCGTAAAAAAATGGGCTTAAAAGAGCGCGGGGAGACCTCCTGCCGAAAAAAACTCCGCTCCGCCTTGACATTTCGCGCCGCGAACGATATATTATATGACAGCATGCCGCGGGGTAGAGCAGTGGTAGCTCATCAGGCTCATAACCTGAAGGTCAATGGTTCGATTCCATTCCCCGCTACCAATCGAAGTTCAGCCAGTCAGCCGACTGGCTTTTTTGTTGCTTCAAATCCCGCTGCGCACCAGCGTTTTGCAGGATCGTGTTTTTCTCCGCGTCCTTTGCGTCGGCGCCGGGAAGCCCCGAAAACCTCTCTGATTCTCTGTTTCCCTCTGGAACGGAATGACATGTCCTTCAGAGAAACTTTTTGCATAACGCGTTGATGGAGTGCGGGATTTGATTTTATGTCGGAGAAACGGTTTTTCGCTGTTCCCGGAGATGGAGAGAGCAAAAAAACACAACTCAAATCCACTGTTTTACTCCAGTTGGAAAAACTTCCGCTGCTCCTGCCAGTCGTCGGGGAAACCGCTGGTGGCTTTGGCCAGTGTCAGCGATTCCGGAGCCTTACCTTCCAAGACCATCGTCACGATGTCCGGGGCCAAATTCACGAGGTTCAGCGTCCGGGCCACATAGGAGCGATCCAGCCGCAGTTTCCGGGCCAGTTCCAACACTGTGGCATATTTCCCCGACTCCAGCATATCCGCGTACTGGTGGGCCAGAATGATCGACTTCGCCAGCGGCTCGTTGGCGATCTCCGGCAGGTTGCCGCCGCGATCCAGCACGATGGTCTGACGATAGCCCAGATGCCGAAGCAGGAAGGGCACGACCAGCAGCGTTTTTCCGTCCTCAGTGTGTTCAATTCTGCTCATCTTCTTTCTCCATTCCGGCTTCCGCCAGCAGCGTGTTAAGACCTTCGATATTGGGCTCAATGGTAATGCGATCCTCGTAGACCGTGATCCGGCTGATGATCGCCTGCATCAATTTGCAACGTTCGGCCGGGCACATGACCTCCCAAACGCCGTGAATGTTTTTCAGGACCGCCTGAAGAATACCCGCAGGGATCTGAAAGTCGTCCCGGCTCATCAGCTCCGCCAGCATGGTCGGCGTCTGAAAAAGAGTACCGATCTCGCTCAGAACCAGTTTTTCAAAGGCCTCCGCCGGGATTCTCCGGATCGGACAGATGCTGAAGTTGCGCTTCTGGTCCTCGAGGCAGATGTAATAGCTGTACCGGCGCTTCTTGCTCTTGACGGTATGGGAAAGCGTCATGGCCCCACCACACGATCCGCAGAACACTTTCCCGGCGAAGGGATTGATCTTCGGGGTACGCCGGGTGCTGTCGTGATTCAGGTTGCTCTTGAGCATCGTATGTACCGCGTCCCAGGTCTCCTGCGTGATGATCGCGTCATGCTCACCGGAATAAGTCGTGTCGCGGTGGGGAACCCGACCGATATAAAGGGGATTGTTGAGAATCCGGTAGATCATCTGACTGTTGATCTTCTGTCCGTCGTGCCGGACCCCCTTTCTCGTGGTCCATACTTTGCCACGACAGCCTTTGGCTTCCAGTTCGCGGGCGACTTCTTTGGCCGATCCCAGCACCAGATAGCGTTCGAAGACGAACTTCACCGTTTCGGCCTCCTCGGGATTGACGATCAGCTTCTTGGTCACGGGATCGGAGTCATAGCCCAGCACCGGGTAGCCGCCGCAGTGCTTGCCGCGCTTTTTCGCCGCCGCGATCTTGTCGCGCACCCGTTCCGCGATGACCTCCCGTTCGTATTGCGCGAAAGTCATCAGAATGTTCATCATCATGCGCCCGGCCGAGGTGCTGGTGTTGATCTCCTGCGTGACCGACACAAACGAAACGCCGTGGCTGTCAAAAAACTCCTGCAGGTCGCTGAAATCCATCAGCGATCGGGTGAGTCGGTCGAGTTTGTAGACCACCACGATGTCGATCCGACCGGCGCGGATGTCGTCCTGCAGCCGCTGCAGCGCAGGACGGTTCAGATTGCCTCCGGAGAAGCCGCCATCATCGTAACGCTCCGGCATGCAGAACCAGCCGTTTGCCTTCTGGCTGGCGATATAGTTCTCACTCGCATCGCGTTGGGCGTCGAGGGTGTTGAAATCCTGCTCCAAGTCGAGTTCGTGACTTTTGCGCGTGTAGATCGCGCAGCGCAGGGTTTTAGGTGTGTTTTCTTTCATATCAGTCTCCTTTTACTCCGAAAAAGCTCTTGCCGTTCCAATGGACTCCGGTGATGACCTTTGCGACGGCCGTGAGCGACCGGAAGATGTTTCCGCGATATTCGATGCCGTTGCTGCGGATCACCACCTCGTGCTTCTCGCCATGCCACTCCCGAACCAGATGGTTGCCGGGCTTCATGATTCCGGCGTTGCGCTTCTTCAGCTTCTTCTGCGCCAACATCTGCGTTCTGAGCTCCGGAGAGAGGCCGCCGTAGAACAGTTCCTGAATCCGGTACGCGAGCCGTTTCCGCATGAATACCCGACCGTATGCGGGCGGCTGGCTGCCGAACAGGTCCTTCCATTTTTCCTCGAGTTCCTTCGGCGTCATCTGCTCCAATGCAAGAAGCTGACGCCTAACCGATTCTGTGATATTCTGCTTGTCCATTTGTGACTCCTTTCGTTGAGGTTGGACATTGCCATACATAAGCCTGTCAGTAACGACATGGCAAGCTCTCCATTACGATTAGTTTTCAGTTTGCCCGGATTGGAGCTGGAAGCGTCAGATAACGCTTGATCGCAGCCCGGAGAATCCCGGCGATTTCGGAGATCGTAACGGTCGGTCGGACCGCCTTCTTCTTTTTGGGTTGAGACATAAAAATCCTTTCTGTGGAAATAATGTAATGTATTCGCCGCGTTCGACTTGCTATGCTTCGGCACCCATGCCAATGTATGCGCAGAGCACAAACCACAGGAGGTGCACAATGGCAGACAAAGAGCTGAAAGTCGGGACCGAAATCATAGCGAAAGTCGGACGCAACGAGGTGGAAGCCGTGATCGTGGCGATCAGCGGCGACGACATTATGGCCAGGAGCCATAAAAGCGGAAAAACCTTCCGCGTGAAAAACATCCTGAAGATCGGTGCGATCCCTCAGGATGAGCCCGCCTCAGGCGAAGCGCCGAAAACGGTGACCGTCGCCGCGCCGAAGGAAAAGAAGCTGAGCCTTTTTTCGGCAGCGGTACGGATTCTGGAAACTGCCCCCAGAGACAAGTCCTGCTCGGCAGGTGAACTCGTCCGCGAGGCGGTGGCACAGGGACTTTGGACGCCCGGCGCGGGCAAGACCCAGGAGAATACACTTTACGCAGCGATCCTCCGGGACATTGCCACAAAGGAACATCCCCGGATCGTTCGCGCGGAGCAGCGAGGCAAGTTCAAGCTGGCCCGGGAAGCCTGAAGTCATCCTTTCGGCTGGCCCCCTTTCAGGTTCGCCACTTGCAACCAACTTTTTTTTGCATCTGGACTCCTTCCGCCGCCCTTTTGATAAAAGTGCTCAGGTAGGACCCATTGCCCCCCCCAGCGTTCGGGAGGCGGCAAGTCGATACGGGATCTGTCTTGCGGAATTTTTTCCATCAAGGCCGCATCTATAATATGCGCGGGAGAGGGGAAACGAGGTTAAACAGAGAGAGCGAGAGAAGAACGGAAAGAGGAAAAAATATATTTAAATTATACTTTTTAAGCTCATTTTCTTTCTTTGCTCTTTCCATTTTTGTTTCCATTCCTTCCACCGTTTCTCCGCCTCCTGATGCCATTTCGGGGAATTTTTCCAATGTTTCCGGTTGTGCCCATCAGGGGGGAAGGACATTATTTGAGGAGCTTGTAATATCTCCCAGGTCTGCCGCTGCCTTCTTGTGGTGATATAATCACTTCGGCAATGAGATCCCGCCCCGCCAACGTAGAGGTGAGCTTTCTCAGATAATCGACCGGACGTCTGACGGCCCTCGAGAGCACGCTGTGCTGACACATTCCATCGTTATCTTGGATCACCTTCAGGGCCTTTTTGCAGTCCCGATCGAAGGCGTCCACGTAGGAATAAGTGTCGGCCATGTAAAGCATCCTCTTGGTCAGATACGCCACCAGTGCCCGCGCCCACGTGACCGCAGTCGCGGAAACCAGAGGATCATAGACATTCTCGCTGGCCGCGTACAGCATCGCCAGCTTGCAGGCCTTCTCATGGGCACGAGACCAGAGAACCTGCGCTGCCAGCTGCTTTTTGTCTCTGAAGAAGTCCACCTGCGCATCGCAGTAATCGCGGTCCTCTTCCAGCTGCTTTTCGGCATCCTTCGTTTCAAGGATATAACGCAGATTCGGGTTTTCGCAGGTCAGATTCCCACCCTCGTCGGTTTTGTCCCTCATGACCTTGAGCATTTCAGCCATTTTCGGGGACAGGAACATGTCCTTCGGATCGCCGTGTTTGCCTCGATCCCCGGCGTCGGCAATCAGCGTGCGGGGGATCAAACCGTTCTCCAGAACTCGTTCCTCCAGCGCCGCGTAGAAATACTTCGGCAACGCTGTGCCATAGAGCACCAGATAGGGATTGATGATGAAGCCACCGAAGGACTCGTTGTCCTTCTTCGCCTTTGCCCGCATCGCGTAATACGAGTTCACAGAACTATAAAAGGACAGCAGCCGCTGCATGATCCCTTCAGCTCGAGCGTCTTTCTGTCTCATACTGTTGAACAGCGTGTCCATCTCGTCGACCATGAACAGCCTTTTTTTGGTCATATACATCGCGTCCTCCAACCCCTCTCCAGAGGCGAAGTTATCTCCGACGAATTCCAACATTCCGGCTTTCAGGGCCAGAAATTTATTGACCTGCCGGGCATGTTCCTTGCCGGTTCCAGAGTCCGCGAGCGAGATCCAGTAAATGTTGGGATGCAGCCCGCCCCGGCTCTTGTAAATACGCCCGACCATCAGTGACAGAAACGTCAGTCCGCCGCCCAGCGATAGGACCATGTTGGGATACGGAGCCGTTCCGAGGCTCAGGTTCATATATTCCGCAATGAACCCCGGCACTTGCAGAAGTTCGTCCGGAAAAGGCCCCGGATCAGGATAGAGATTTTCCGGTGCCACTTTAGCGATCTTGCCCGGCAGCAGTCCGGAAATATCTACGCCAGTTTCCTTCTGAATTTGTGTCGTCGGATTCTCGTTACCAGTCTGTGCGACTGCCACATTTGTCTGGGAGAAACCAGTCTCCCTAAGTTCTGAATTCATTTGCTTTGTCCTTTTTGTTGTTAAGTCATCTTGTATACCGGTCTTGTGAGTTTTCGCTATGTTTTTCCCATAAGTACCTCCTCTGTTGATTTTGCCCACATATTCCCTCGAGGGAACTCTATGCGCCTCTTCGGAAGCGATCTTTTCTAAATAGTATCTTTCCAAAAAAGGGGTGAGTTGTGTAGTGATCCATAAAAAAAATTCGATTTTTCACCCGCATCGCAACGGAAGCCTCCACCAAGTATCTTTCCAAAACATGGCCAAGTGGTGGAGTGGTCTTGGGAAAAAAACTCGATTTTTTCATCCACATCGCAACGGCCAGCTCCAATCGAGTATCTTTGCAAAAAAGAGCCGAATGGTGTAGTGCTCTGCGAAAAAAACCGGAATCTTTTTCAGCACCACGATCCATCGCGAGTGAAGAAAACCTGCAAATGGTTGAAAATAAATCAATTATGTCTGAAACTCGACTGGCTAATGTCAAAATCCATGATAATGTATGCACAGAACAACAGGCAACGCCTTAATAATAAAGGAGATAAGAAATGGCAAAGTTCATCAACAGGCGGATTTACACGGACATCGAAAGCTGGATGGTCACGGAGATCGACGAGGCCCGGGAAACGGCGATGGCGACCCCGGTGAAGAAGATCATCCGGCCGAAGATGGTCCCGGGCGGTTTCGCAGCGCATTGCCCGGACCTCGACCGCGAGTTCGCGGAAGCGGAGCCGGTGATCGCCGGAAAGCCTTTCCCGATTCGGCGCAACAAAGATGGCATCTGGGGCTTCCGGCACGAGGTGATCTCCCTGGCGCTCCCGGTCGAGGGCTGCAAGGCCGAGTGGATCGAGAGCAAGCGCAACGCCCCGGACGCGGAGATCGCGGACGGTTACATCTGGCTTTACGAGATGACCAAAGGCGGGAAGCGCAAAACCACCTTCGAGAAGCTCGGGGCCCTGAGCGACACCTGCGCATACTTTTACGACCACAACTTCTGATCAAACAAACAGGCCGGGGAGCAATCCCCGGCCAGAAAGGAGACAAAATGGCAACGAGAGCAGGAATTGGAATGAAGCAGGCGGATGAATCGGTGAAAGCGATCTACCTCCATTGGGACGGGTATCCGGGGTATGCCGGAGCGATCCTCGGGGGCTGGTATAAGACCCCCGAGCAGGTCGAGGCGCTGCTGGCGCTCGGCAACCTCTGCGAGATCGGGGAAACGCTGGCAACCTGTGTGGCGTACCACCGGGATCGCGGCGAAAAGCTGGTCCCGGCGAGCTGCTTCGCCACGGTGGAGGAATATCAGAGCAAAGGCAAGGCCGACTTCGGGGCCGATTACCTTTATATATATGACGCGGGGCGCTGGCTGGTCTACGGCCTGTACAACGATCCCGACTGGAACGAGCTCAACGTGGTGATTGGCGAGGAGGAGAAATAAGATGCGGGATCACTTTTTCGACGCGAAGCGCTGCGATCGGTGCGGGGCCGATCTTTCGGGCGGCCGGATCATGAGCATGTTCAACACGCAGGTCATCTGCATGGCTTGCTCGGAGAAGGAGCGCCAGAGGGAGGACTACCGGCAGGCGGTCGAGGTCGAAGTCGAAGCGATCAAACGCGGCGACCGGAATTTCCCCGGGATCGGCCTGAAACGGAGGTGACAGCATGGGTGTTTCCGAAGTCAAGGGCTAATTTTCATAAATTATTGAAAATAAAGGCATTAAATGTTGAAAAGTGTTTGAATTTCGACTCGCTATTGTCTGTTTCCAGGATATGTTGTGTCACTGTTGAGAGAAAAACCGCAACACAAACAACCATAAGGAGATAGACAAAATGAACGCGATCGAAACGATGAAAAGCCTGACCTTCGGAACCGAGCTGGAATACACCGGGATCAAGCGGGAACGGGCGGCCCACGAAATCCGGAAGGTGGTCGGCGGGATTGTCCGGTACGCCGGGACCGGTTATCAGACCTGGGAGGTGGTTGCCGAGGACGGCCGGATCTGGAAAGCGATGCGCGACGGCAGCCTCGGCGCAGATGGCGGCTGCGAAGTAGTCACCCCGATCCTTCGGTGGGAAGATATGGAAACCCTGCAGGAGGTGGTCAGGAACCTGCGCCACGCCGGGGCGAAGGCCACCCGCGAAACCAGCCAGCACGTTCACATCGGAGCCCGGAACTTCAGCGCAGCGCAGATTGCGAACCTTGCCAAGATGTTTTATAAGCAGGAAGAACTGATCCTGAAGGCGGCCGGGACCTGGGAACACCGGCTGGCCCACTACACGGCCCGGACCGACGCGGCCTTCATCGAACGCCTGAACGCCACCCGCACCCTCAATAACCTGACGCTGAACCAGGCCTGGTTCGGCCGGGAAAACCTGAATCCCCACCACTACGACAGCAATCGGTATCACGACCTGAACCTGAACAACATCTGGAGGACCGGCACGATCGAATTCAGGCTTTTCAACGGGACCACGCACGCTGGCGAAGTCAAGGCCCACATCATCCTGGCCCTGGCGCTGGCCGCGAAAGCCCTGAACGCCAAGTGCGCCTCCAGCAAGAATCGCCGGGAATACAACGAGGCGAGCGCCAAGTACGACACGCGGGTGTTCCTCCTCAGCCTCGGCCTGATCGGGGACGAGTTCAAGAACACCCGGATGCACCTCCTGAAGCATCTCCCGGGCAACGCGGCCTGGAAGAACGGGCAGCAGGCGGCCTGAGGGATCGAAAGCGAACACGGGGGCCGCAAGGCCCCCTCAAATCGGAAGGACAAAGCAATGAAGATCAAGATGTATGGAATGGCCCCGGACGGGGAGATCGTGAGGGACGACGTTGAACTGTTCGAGGGCGAGAACGCCCGGGAGATCGTGCAGGTGATGATGGCCGCCACCCCGGTGGCAAACGGGCAGACGGAAGCGGCCTTTATGGGCGACGTGTTGGCCCGGATCGGGAAGCCGGGGTACAAGCTCCCGGATGATCCCAGCGCAGCGTGTGAGGCCTTTCTGGGGATTCTGTGGCAGCGTGGCTTGGCAGAGCCTGTGGTGTCCGGTGATCCGCTACCGACCGATCTTTCCGGCGAGCAGGGAAACGCCTTCTTCATCTTGGGCCGGATGCGGGCGCTGTTGCGCGATCGGGGGCTTTCCTGGCAGGAGATCGACATATTCACCGCCGAAGCCACAAGGGGCGACTATTATCGCCTGCTGGGGACAGTGATGAGGTGGGCGGAGGCGTAAATGGCGTTTGCCCGCATCCGGGCATAAGGGGCCAACACGGGCGACGTGTTGGCCTTTTTTGCTTTCCTAGGATGATATAAATCGATATTTTTATTCATTGGATTGTATTTTGAACTTGAAAAAAACGAAAATCAGCTTATATTTTTCATGAGCTTTAGGGTAAGCAGGGTAATGAAATGATACAAGACGAAGATAAAATAATAATTCCACCAATTAAGTGTCAAGGAATAAAGACAAAATTGGTTTCATTTATTAGGCAAAATATTATACGCAATGACGACGGAGTGTGGATTGAACCATTCGTCGGCACTGGCGTTGTGGCTTTTAATATCGCACCCCAAAGGGCTATATTAACTGACAAAAATCAGTACATCATCAGACTGTATCAAAATATTCAAAATGGCTTGATTACTCCATGTGTTGTAAGAGATTTTTTACAATATCATGGAGAAAAATTATGTCGTCTTGGTGGCGAATATTACATAGAAATGAGAAACGCTTTCAATGTGAATGGCGACCCATTATACTTCCTGTTTTTGAACAGATCGGATTTCAACGGAATGATCAGATTCAATAAAAATGGGATGTTTAATGTTCCGTTCTGCCAAAAGAAAGATCGATTTTCAAAAGCATATATAACTAAAATTTGCAACCAGATTGCAAAAGTAGCCGCAATAATGAGTGGAAAAGATTGGAGTTTTATATGCGCCCCCTGGCAAGAAGCGTTTACTTATGCCACGGAATTGGACTATATCTACATAGACCCGCCATATATTGGAAGGGATACGTCATACGTTGGTGAATGGCCAGAGTCGGAAGCTATAAAGCTATCAGAATATGCGCATTCGACACCGGCGAACGTTTGCTTATCGATGTGGAAAGAAAATGAATTTAGAAAAAACGACCACCTCTTTAAGTATTGGGCAGATTTTACATGGCATGAGCAAAAACATTTTTACCATATTGGAGCGAAAGAAAAAAACCGTCATCCAATGATAGAGATTCTTGCCATAAAAAGATAAGCGGCTATCACTTTGCTCATCGATGAAATGTCATTATTTTATCCAGAATCTGATTTCTATCAAACGGATGCAACAATTCCACATCGTTGATGTGTTCTGGAAGCCATGCGATAAATTCTTCTAGCGAAGAATATGATCTTTCTCTCGACCGATATTTGGGATAATATTTCCAGTACAGATCATATACATCGTGACCTAACACCGCAAATGGCCCGCGCCCGTATTTGAAATCATCAAAATCACGTGATGCTATTGAACCGATATTTTCTGTATTACCAGAACCTGGCTTGTCCCCAGCTATTTTATATTTTTCTTGCATAAAAAAGCGCACTTCTCTATAGGGGCATACAATTTGGTCCCTATGTTCATATTCATATACCCGACTTTCCTGTGCGTTGTCATTTCTAATATAAACAAATCCAATGACATAGTGCTTCGAATACTCTGTGTAACGATATGCTATATTCTTCTTGTTATCTCTCATATACGAGGCAAATGACCCAAGAGTAAATTTTATAGGCGAAGCACTACGGTCAACATACGTTGTTTTAACATCAATAGCTATTTTATTCATCGCCCTAGGAGAGCTTAACAATACAAAATCCGGATAGACGGTTTGAGATTTTGGTGTTTCCATATTAAGATGGTGGCGTTCCGCTATATTCTCTAGCACTGGCTGTGTAAACATCTCAAAAACGCGACCAATAATTTTTGAGTCGGTGCCTAGCGTGTGCACACGATTACCTGTGTCCAAAATTCCATAAGCGTCGAGAACAACATCCCCCATTGCAGCATAAAAATCATCAATCATAGCATCCGGCATATTGACTCCACTTTTTTGTTATTTGTCTTTCCTTCGGGATTCTTGTCTCCCATTTGAATATACACCCCCGGCGTTTAATTACAATTCTCGGATCGCTCCCGGAAGCATTTTTTCTCAAAAAAAACGCCTTCCCCCGTTGCTTTCCCTGTCAGGCGGCAGTATATTCCTCACGGAAATATTGCAATAAGGGAAGGCTATGGAACCCGAGCTTTGCAACATGTGTATGGTTACCGCCCCCGAGGGGAGAGTGCTTGTGCAGGACCGCCTGCCGAAGCCCACAAACCCGTGGAGTGGACTGACGTTCCCCGGTGGGCACGTGGAGCCCGGCGAAACCGTAGTCGCGTCCGTGATCCGCGAGGTGCGCGAGGAAACGGGGCTCACAGTATCCGATCTGCGAAACTGCGGTTATATCCAGTGGTACAATCCGGAGAAACGATCCAACTATTTTGTTTTTTTGTTCAAGACCGGCAGTTTTACCGGCGAGCTGAAGGCGTCCCGCGAGGGATCGGTTTCGTGGATGACGCTGCCGGAAATGCTGGCCGGGCATCTGGCCCCGAACATGAAGAAGTATCTGGCCGTATTCCAGAACGAGTCGATCCCGCAGGCGTTTGGTATTTCTGGGAAGGGTCTAGAGTCGATAGATGACAACGGCATGTTGATACACATTCAAGCAGATTTACCCCCGAAGCACGATACACTATGAATATCCTACTGGATACCAATATTCTCATTTCGCTCAACGATATGAGGCATCCATTGGATAGCAGTTTGGCGAAGATGCAAAAACTGCTTGACAAACTATCTTTTCATGTTTTTGTTCATCCTTCCCAACGGGATGATTTTGAAAGAGATAATGATATTGAGCGAAAAAAGATTAATTTGTCGCGCTTGGAACAATATAATGTTTTGGAATCTCCGCCAATCCCCAGCCAGGCGGAGCTTACAGAATTAGGCTGGTCTCAAAACAACGATCACGACCGCGTTGATAATAATTTGTTATATGCCCTTCGGTCGCACACGGTTCATGTTTTTGTAACAGAGGATCAGGCTCTCCTAAGTAAAGCCAAGCGCGCTGGACTTCAGGAACAAGTTTTTCGAATTGATCAATTCCTTTTCTTTTTGGAATGTCAATGTTCTCCAGATTTTTCTGTTCCAGTCGGAATA
Organism: uncultured bacterium; assembly: GCA_902783135.1. Classification (GTDB taxonomy): domain Bacteria; phylum Verrucomicrobiota; class Lentisphaeria; order Victivallales; family Victivallaceae; genus UBA1784. The sequence goes on along the minus strand of CACZPY010000061.1, from coordinate 2,712 downwards.
AAAGAAAAACCAGTGTATGCGCTGCACCCACAGTCTGATTTTTGGGATTCTCTGCGAGAATCTTATCGCGGGTTTGACAGCTGGCTTGAAAAAATCTGCCAGGAACATAGAACTGCATGGTGCATATGTGACAAAAACGGCGATCCGTTAGCCGTTTGTATCTATAAAGAAGAAAATTCTCCCGCAGTTACAAATGAGCAATATCGGCTTTCAGGCAAAGTGTTGAAGCTCTGCACGTTCAAGGTCTCAAGGGAATTGCAGGGACGTAAATTGGGAGAACGCCTTTTGTTCACCGCCTTCAAATTCGCACAGAAAAATAACATAGGTTATGTTTATTTGCATACACGTGCGCAAGATAAATTGATAGAATTATGCCTCGATTTTGGCTTCTCTCCTCTCGGGAAATATAATGATGACGAAGTTTATTATAAGCAGATGTTCTCTCCGATGAACGGAGGAGATCATAGCCTTTCCCCCATAGACTATTTATTGAAATATTACCCTTATTTTATTGACGACGAAAGGGTAAATAAATTTATTGTTCCCATCGACAAGGCTTATCACAATGAACTATTCCCCGACGTCTCTGACGACGCGCAGGGACTTTTTGCCGAGGAGTTTTCTTGTGAAAAGCCCCAGAGCAATACCATAAAAAAGGCTTATTTGAGTCATTCAAACACCAACAAGGTTTCTCCCGGTGATATTATTCTTTTTTATCGGACTGGCGATCGGCAATCCATAGAGGTTATCGGAGTTGTTGAAAAAGCAGTACGCACACAGGATCTATCTGTTTTGACAGCACTGGTTGCCAAACGGACGGTGTACTCGACGGATGAATTGCGAGACTGGGTTCAAAAACCGACCTTAGTGATCCTGTTTCGATATGTGAAAACGATTCCCAAAATCCCGCACACAGCATTTTCAGCGGCAGGAATCAGGGGCAACATTCAGGCAATCAGAAAAATTGATCATAAATCCTACGTAAAACTCATGGAGATACAATGACGACGCCATTTTTGCTAATTTCTATCCATCCGGAATATATTGCAAAAATACTTTCCGGGGAAAAGCGCTTTGAATTTAGAAAGACGTGCCCGACAGCAGAGGTCTCTCATTTGATAATTTATGCGACAGCTCCTGTACAACGCTGGATCGCCGTTGTGGAAGTTGAATCTGTATTAACAGGGTCCCCATATAGTTTATGGGAAAGGACGAAACGAGCTGCAGGTATTTCGCGCGAAGCATTCAGAAGATATTATGCCGGGAGATCACAAGGTGTTGCCTTTAAGCTGGGGCGAGTGTTTTCGCTATCTGCCGAAGATTCCCTTAAAATTAAAATCTCAGGGCCACAGTCCTATTCTTTCTTCCCGAGAAATAATTTTTTGCGCTTAAAAGCCGGTCTGGGTGAAGCTGTCATTAAGCCGACTACCGTTTTCATTGCTGGAGTTCACGGCGTCGGAAAGAGTACTTTTTCGCAGACGTATCTGCTTCCGCATGGTTTGTACTGTACATCTGCCAGTTCGATAATTCGTCAAAATGATGGCGATGTGACAAAAGACAAGAAAACAAATCATATCGCAGATAATCAAACTAAGTTGCTCATGGGGTTAAACGCCATTCGAAAACAATATTGTGACATCGCTTTGGATGGCCATTTTACACTTATTAATGGCGAGCGCAAAATTGAGCCAATCCCGACGCAGACATTTCAGGACATAAAACCTGATGGGATTATTGTGCTCCGCTGCCCCGCTGCGATTATTGCCGAAAGGCTTCACCAGAGAGATGCAACATCATGGTCTGTAAGTTTTATAGATAGATTTCAGAAGAAGGAAACTTCGACGGCGCTTTCGTTTGCGCGGGACAACAATATCCCATTTTTGATTGTCGATAGTGACGAATGTGCAAATAATATTGTGAAAAAATTGAAGGATTTTTTTATTTTACTCCATCAGCAAGATGGTATTGAAACAATGAATATAGGAAAGAAGATTTTATGACCGATTTCAAGCTGATACACGGAATATACGAAAGCGTGATCACGCGCGCGCTGGAGGAACGGCTGAGCCGAATCTCCGACAGCTTCGACGTGGAGAAAAATCAGCTTGATTCCGAGGAAAGCTCGTTCGCGCTGGCGCTGCACCTGACTAAGCTGATCGCCAATTCGCTCGCCAGCATCAAAGGCGAGGATAAGAAACAACGTCAGGCGCAATTCTGCAATCAGCTTTTGGAGGTGATCGGGCAAAATGATTCCTCTTTCCCTGTGGAAGCGGAAAAGATTGTCGAGGACCTGATGTATCTGTTGAAGATTCAGGACCGGGCAAAGAAACCGCTGTCGCGCCCCGACACTCCGCTTACCAATGCTGCGCTGTTTACCGGGACCGCTTCCGATCTCACGCTGGAAAGTGAGCTCAAGAAAGAGATCCAAACGGCTGACCGTATCGACATTCTGTGCTCCTTCATCCGCTGGAGTGGACTGCGTCTCCTGCTGCCATATTTGAAAGAAGCCACGGCTGACGGAAAGAAACTCCGGATCATCACCACAAGCTACCTCGGGGCAACCAATCTCAAGGCCGTGGACGAGCTGCAGAAGCTCCCGAATACCGAGCTGCTGGTTTCCTACGACACGGAGCGCACACGGCTGCACGCCAAGAGCTATATTTTCCACCGGGAAAACGGCTTCGGAACCGCTTATATCGGCTCCTCCAATAT
>CACZPY010000060.1 GCA_902783135.1 uncultured bacterium | reverse complement strand
GCGACGCCGATCCACTGGTACCAGAAGAGCGATTCCCCGAAGAATACCACCGCGAAAGGTACGACCAGCGCGAGGTTCAGGCGGTATACGGTCGAGCAGAGACCGGCGCTGAGGCGCGACATGCTTTCGATGAGGAGGATGTTGCCGACCACCGAGCAGAGGCCGCAGATGACGCCCCAGAGCAATGTCGTTTCCCACGACTCGCCGAGCCAGTCCTCCTTCACGAAGTAGACCGAGAGCACTCCCGTGAAGAGCATTCCGACCGCGAAGACGAAGATACCGCGCGAGCGCTCCTTGCGGGCGAAGAGTTTGAACACGAAATCGTTGGCGGCGGCGAAGCCGAGACAGCAGAAGGCGAGCATGACGGCCATTTTTTCTTTCCCCGTTTTCCCGACCGGAGTTACCCGGTGCTTTGTTGACTGAAAATAAACTTTATATAATATAGTTCAACTCGACGGGTAAATCAATCCGCTGTCACATCGGAAAGGGAGATCGCGGCGAGGGGAGACGGCTTATTGCTCCAGCCTCACGTTTATACGGTCCGTCCGCTCGAAGTACACGGTCTCCGCGTCGGGGTCGTAGGTCCCCGCCGTGACGCGCGCGGCGCGTCCGCCGTCCGGAAACGGTACGCGGAGCGCGATGCGCTCCGGCATCCGCTCGACCCGGATCGTCGCCTCCACCGCGTCGCCCGAACTTGTCAGCTCCGCGTCGAGTTTGCCCCAGTGGGTGACGAGCCCGCGCACCGTGACGCGCTTGTCCTTTTCCAGGTATGCGCGCGGCAGACCGCGGAAAAGTTCCAGCGTGCCGCCTTCTTCGTAGGCGAGCATCCAGCGGCACTGCTGCAAAAACCACGCTTCCTCGTGGGTCTTGTGCTGGCTCAAGTGGTAGTAGTGCTCCCAGAAGGTATAACTCTGACGGTCCTGCATCGCGGCGAACTGGTGGTAGAACGTCTTGAGAAAGAGTTTCACTTCGCCGCGCCGCAGGTGCGCCACGTCGTGGCGCGAGTAGTACGGCTGGCTCAGCGCGGCGTTTTCGCGCGTCGCGGGGTGCTGGTTCGCCTTGAGCAGAGTGGTCATCATCGGCGAATCCGGCGCGTAGAGGTCGCTCAAGGCGAAGGCGAGGGCGCCGATCAGCGTATCCCGGCAGACGAAAGATCCGTGCGAGAACCATTCGCCGCCGTCCGCGTATCTGCCGACGCTGCCGGTGTACTCCGCCCACGGCGGCAGGACCGGGGTCCAGGTCCCGTCCGCGAGCGGCACCACCGGGGCGCGGCGGCGGGCATGTTCGAGCGATGCGCGCAGATCCCGGCGGTACTCCTCCGTCTCGGCGGCAAGTTTTCCGGCGTACTCCGGATCGACTTCGCGCAGCACCTCCGCCATCCCGGCGAATCCGAGCAGCGTCCCCGCGTTGAGGAAATAGGTGTGGTAGAAGTCGTCGGGGTCGGCGACCTTGCCGTTCAACAGCCCGTAGCTCCCCGTTGCGCGGAACTCCTCTTTCTTGTTGTCGTTCCGCCATTTGAGCAGGAAATCGCAGCAGTGCCGGAGCGCCGGGGCGACGCGCCGCAGCCAGTTCGCGTCCCGCGTCATCCGGAAGTGTTCCGCCGCCGTCCACAGCACCGGGCCCGTTTCGCTTTCGTAGTTGTTGTAGACTTGGATGAAGCCGTTGCGGTTCCGGCGGTTCAGGAAGAAGTCGATGCACCGTTCCGCCTCGTCGTGCCAGCCCATCGTGTCGAAGAACTGGATCATCGGCGAACTTTCGGTGCCGATCGGAGCGTACCAGCCCACGCCGGGGAGCAGATCGCCGCCCGCGTTCAAGCCGAGGGTGTTGATGTCCAAGTGCAGCAGTCCCGCGCGGATGCGCTCGTCGACGGCGGCTTCGGGCAGTTCGATGCGCGCGGCGCGGGCGAGTTTGCCTTTCCAGTAGGCGCGGAGCGCCGCGAGGTGGGCGTCGAAATCCTGAGCGAAGAGTTTTTCGGCGCGCGCGGGAGCGATCGGGGTATGCGTGATCCGGCACTCCCAGACCGTGCTCGCCCCCGGCTGGATCAGCACCGCGTATTCGGCGTTTTTCGCGCGTTCGCCGTCGAGCAGCACCGCCGCGAACGCTTTGTCGTCTTCGAGCGAGAGCCCGTCCTTGAAGCCCCTTCTCGCCGAGGGCGCGCTGCTGTGCGGCGCCTTGAACCACGCGTATGCGGGCACCTTGCCGACGTTGACCGCTTCGACGCGGACGAAGAGCACCAGTTCCTCCTCGCGGTGCGAGGTCTCGGCGGCGATCCGGCGCTTGAGTTGTTCCTTCTCCATCTCGGTCAGCATCGAGTAGTTCATCTGCGACAGCGCGGCGAGGGGGTCGCTGCCGCGCACCCGCGCGTCGGTGACGGGAGCGTTTTCCAGTGAGGCGAAAAGCGTCAGGCGATACTCCACGTCCTGTTCGTCCTGAACGGCGTGAAGGATCGGCAGCACGCCGTCCTCGAGGCGGCGCGTGAGGTGCGGACGGCAGTTCGCGCCGGGACCCAGTTCGAAGCGGATCTCGCGCGGCCGGGTCTCGCCGTCCGGAAGCGTGATGAGCTGCTTTTTGGAGTGGTACGCGGGGACGATCAGACCCCAGATCTGCTCGTCTTCCTGAGCCGAAACGCGGAAGATCCGCAGGTCCCGGCCGAGCCCCAGCCACACGGGGCAGCACTGGTCGCGGTCGGTCTTGCAGGCGTGTTCGTAACTTTCCTCCGGTTCCTGTTCCATGCGCTCCGCGTCGGAGACGAGTTTTTTTGCGCGCAGATCGGCGAGCGCCGTTTCGTAATCGCGGGGATCGCCGCCGGGGAGGACGAAGCACTCCGCCTCCGGGACGTACACCGGGAACTCCCCCGTCACGTCGCGCACCGCGAAGGTGAAGGGGAACGGCGCGCGGTCGACCGTCACGAGCGTCGGGAACGCTCCGGGCGCGGTGTTGATGTCCGCGAGTTCGATTTCCGCTTCGCGCGCTCCCGCCGGGATCTCGGGGGAAGTGAGCAATTTTCCGTCGCGGACCTCGAGTTTTCCCGCCGCTTTGCCGGGGGCGAAGACCAGTTTTATCGTCGCATTCATCTTTTTTACCTCCGCTCGGCGAGGATCCGGTCGAAACTTTCGGCGAGGATCGGCACGAGTTCCGCATCCGGCACCGGCATCGAGAGGAATCCGCCGAGTTCGTAGGCCTCGTTGTGCGGACCCGCGTCGCTGCCGAAGTGCAGACGCGACTTGTCGATCTTCTCCATGAGCTTGTACCACGGCAGCGTCGAGCAGAACGCCGCGCAGTAGTCGAGGTGGATGTTGGGCGACAGGAGCGCGAGTTCCAAGCTCAATTTCCGCCCCGCGTCGCTGCCGCCCGTGTGCCCGAGGATGAACTTCGCATTCGGGTACTCGGGCGCGATGGTGCGGAACGGTTCCGCTTCGCGGCCCCAGGTGTGCATCAGTATCGGCAGACGGTGCTTTTCCGCGTATTCCCAAACGCGGGTGTAACGCGGGTCGTCGTAGGGGACGAGCCAGTACGAGGCGAGCAGTTTGAAGCCCACGAAGAAGGGGTCGCGGAAAAACTCGTCCAGCACCGCTTCCGTTATCTCGTCCGCGTAGTGCGGGTTGAAGACGAAGTACCCCATGAACTTTCCCGGATGGCGTTGCGCGAGTTTCGCCGTCTCGCGGTTGCCCTCGATCGGGTCGCCCATCATCGCCTGTTCGCCGATGAGGCAGATCTTCGACACTCCGTGGCGGTCCATGAACTCCGCCATGCGGTCCACCGTCGCGGCGGGGTCGCTTTCGCGGATCACCCAGCCGCGCGTCACGGGACCTTCGACGTGGGTGTGGATGTCGTACGCCTTGACGCCCGTGATCGGCTTGCCCGCCTTGAACGCCTTCCAGAGCGGCTTATCCGCGAAGTCGGGTTCGTGCGCGAGTTTCTTCGCCGCGGGGGCGATACCGAGCAGCTTTTCCAAGTTGCCGTGGGCGATGGCCTCCTTGTCCGCTTCCGAAAGCTGCGCGTGCGCCAGCGCCGCCACCGCCGCTCCGTACTGCGCCGTGTGACCGATCCCGAAGAAGAGCCGTTCGATGCCGAACTGCTCCTTGACGAGTTCCATCGTGTCGCGCATGTGGAGCCACGAGATGTCGACGCCGGTGTTTTTTCTCCGCCACATCAGATCGAGCACCCGGTGGAAGCCGCCCCACATCTCCTTGCAGATCACGAAGTGACAGCCGGGGCATTTCTCCGTCAGGTATTCGATGTCGTAGATCATGTCGGGGGCGGTGCGGTAGTCGCTGTCGACGAAGATGACGGGCTTGAGGTCGTTCAAGGCGAGCAGTATCCGTTCCAGTTCGCGCACGCGGAAGCGCGACAGCTCCGGATTGATGAAGAACGCGCGGTTCCCGTTTTTCATCTGCCCTTTGATCCAGTCGAGCGTGCCGTATTCGTAGAAGTCGGTCGGCGTCAGTACCCACGCCGGAAAGAGCCGTTCCCGATGCGGTTCGAGTGCGGCGAGCAGACGTTTGTTGCCGTTGACGGGCGAGTAATCCACCGCTTCGGCGGAGTAGACGAAACTCCGGTCGATGCCGAGGTAGTCGAGATGTTCGATCAAGGCTTCCGCGGTCGGGAACTCCGGCGTTTCGTACGCGCCGCGCCCGATCTTCAGGGGTGTCGAAAAGTAGTTCATGGTCGCCTCCTTAGGTCAGCCGAGCTGTCCGAGCAGATATTCCAGTATTTCTCCGAAGAGCGGGATCGGCGAATCGTGACCGCCGCGGGGGATCGCGCGGAAAAATTTCCCCGGTCGGCCGTCCAGCTTGTCGCGGAGGTCGTACATCTCCGCGACCGGCATGATCCCGTCCGCCGTGCCGTGCGCGAAATAAAGCGGCATCGTGAGTTTTTCCGCCTGTGCGGAAACGTCGTGAAGCGCGTAGTCCTCTTCCCGGTAGTGCGCTTCGATCGCTTCGAGGATCTCGCGGTGGATCGACAGTCTGCCGCGGCGCAGGGACTCCCGGTAACGCCGGAGCTTGGTCGCGCCGCCCATGACGCCGATTGCGTCGACGAGCTCCGGGCGGCGCACCGCGAAGATCAGCGCACCGGTGCCGCCCATGCTGCCCGAGACGAAGACGAAGCGTCCGAAACCGTACTTTTCGCGGCAGAACGTGAGGATGTCGGCGAGGTCGGAAACGACCGTCGGGCACATCCACGAATTGCCGCGCAGATCGGGGGCGATGACACTCAAGTTCAGTCCGGCGATGAGCGGCAGCCGGGTCTTTATGTCCGCGCGCGTGAAGAGTTGGTCGCCCCGGGAGCCGTGCCCGTGCAGATAGACGAGGCAGTCCGTCCCGCGCCCCGCGTTGCAGAGCATGTACCAGTCGTCCGCTCCGTCGATCCGACTTTTATAGGCGATCTTTTCCGGCGTTTCCGTGTAAATTGCACTCATGACGGCAAAACTCCTCTGCTTTCGAGTTGAATTTCGATCGAACATGCTGTAATATATGTCGTCAGCCGTCGAAAAACCATCGACTATAATGCAAAAACATATACTATCCTGCAAAAGATGATTGTTTTTTTTAAACCACGAAATACACGAAACACACGAAAAGGGTTTAAGGTTTTCGGTTATCGGTTTTCGGTCGCGGACGGGGTGTCGGCAGACGGATAACCGTTTGTCCCGCGTAAGATATGTTTCTTGTTCGTGTCCGTTCATGCCCGTTCATGTCCGTTCGGGCTTGCCCTCCGCGGCGCCAGTCGGTGCGGCAGGTCGCCTGTCTCGCGGGACAAGCGGTTATTGGAACGGGTACGACGGTGCGCGACCATTGAACCTTTGAACTTTCAGGTGCCGCAGGCGGCGGAACCTTTGAACCAATTATGCAGGGATTCGTTTTCAACATCGACGACCGGGTCGTTTATCCCGTGGCGGCGCGGATGGACATGGCGGTGTCTCTGAAGCACAAGCCGCCGCATTACGCCTATCACCAGTCGTGGGTGGTGGATTATTCCATCGGCGACTGCGGCGAGTGCCGTACCGAATCGACCGACTGGATGCCGCGTCCCGTCGGGATCGCGCACCTTTATCCCCCGGGACGGCGTTATATGGAAAAGTATCCGCCGGGACGCTCCGGCACCTGCTGTTACATAAAATTCCGGGGCGAAAACGCGAACTTGCGCCGCGCGGTCAATAATTCCGGCGGGTTCGCCCGGATCGTCGACGACGGCCGGATCGGCGAACTGATGAAGCGCGCCATCCGCGCCGCGCAGCAGGGCAATTCGGGGTATTACGGCTGTTTCGCGGAGTTTTCCCGGCTCGTCGAACTTCTGGAAACCCTGCCCCCCGCCGCCGGACCGGATTATTTGTACATCCTGTCGCAAGATGCGGAAAAGGGCGGTCCGCCGGGACAGCGCGTCCGCGCCTGGCTGGAGCGGAACTACCGCGACCATGTCACCATCCGCGCCATCGCGCACGATCTGGGCATAAGCGAATCCAAGCTGTCGCACCGCTATCGCGGCGAGTGCGGCGAATCGGTCTTCGACACGCTGCTCCGCATCCGCATCCAACAGTCGCTGCCGCTGTTGATGCGGGGACTGCCGATCAAAGTTGTCGCGGCGGAAACGGGCTTCAACAGCGAATTTTACTACTCGAAGATCTTCAAGCGGTACTTCGGCGTGTCTCCGGCGCATTACCGCAAGACCGCCGAAGCGGGGAAGTGATATTTTCCGGCAGGGAGCCGCTTATAAGGCGGGCGGCGGGGTTCCCGGTTTCTTCAGGAGATCGTTTTTCTTCGATTCGAGAACTTTCAATTCCCGGTCGATCTCTTTTTCCCGCCTCTCGATATCCCGCACCGGTATGTAATGCTGCTTGTAGTTCCTCACCATGGAAGAACTCCACAGGATGCGGTGTCTCTTGCAGAAATAGGTCACCGGGACCTTTTCCCAGTAAGTCCGCCGCCCGACCCGGCGCGAACGCGGTCTGCCGATGGGGATCGCCGATTGATCTTTCAACACATCGAAATAGATGTATCCGCATTTTTTGAATTTCACGAACCGCGAGCAATAAATGCCGTTTTCGATATAATAGATCCCCGGACCGACATCCACATACTCGGAGTGCATCGTCCGGTTGAATGATATCGAACCGAAATTTATGCAAAGATCGAAACAGTGCCAGGCCGGGTCTTTTCGGATGGCCCGGAACTCCTCCAGTTCGCTTTTCAGATCGCCGATACGGAGATCGAGATCGGTCAAGACCTGATTCGCCGCCCGCTCTTCCTGCTCCTTGGCTTCCCGGATCTTACGTTCTTCGGCTTCTTTGGCTTCCCGCTCTTTGGCTTCCCGAGTTTCCCGTTCTTTCCGTTCTTCCCGCTCCTTTGCCTCCCGGACCTCGCGTTCCCGGGCCTCCCGGATCCTCGCCTCCTCGGCCTCGCGTTCCCGGACTTCCCGGGCTTCCCGCTCTTTGGCCTCCCGGATCTCGCGTTCTTTGCGGGCCAGTTTTTCCGCCTGGATCTTTTCCTGTTCCATGGCTTCCGCGGACTTCTTCAGATGGTGCATATAGAAGATCCCGCCGCCGAGACCGGCGATTATGAGCAGATACAGGATGATTTTCGGCATTTCGACGGTTCCCCCCCCGATTGACTCGATCCGACGGCAACGGATAAATATCGATTCGGATCGACGCGATTTTATCCGTTCCCCGCCATTTCAACTGCAGAATATACCGGTAAATATAGCATGATCTTCATTTTTTTGCAAGCACTTTCGAAAACGGTCCCCGGCTTCGCCGTTTCGCGGGGACGGCGCGGAGATCTCCGCCGTTCCGCGAGCTTGCATTATACCGCGCGCGGGATATATTATACCATAAAAATCCAAAAATCGGAACTGTCGGCGGGCAGGGGCTTTGGAACAGTGGAAAAACGCCTGCCGGTCATTTATTCAGCGTGGAAAGGATGTCGGAAATGGGTGTTCTGCGGGCGTTTTATTCCAGTCCGGAGGTGTTGGGGTTCAACCGGCTGCCGCCGCGGGCGGCGATGGTCGAGGCGCGGAGCGTCGAAAAGGCGCGCTCCGGCAACTCGGACCGCATAACTCTCGACGGCAAGTGGGAGTTTTACACCTTCCCCGCGCCGGAGGCGGCGTATCGGGCGGTGGAATCGGGCGACTTCGGCGGCGCGTGCCGCAAGATCCGGGTGCCGTCGTCGTGGGGCGAGATCGCGGGGTTCGACGCGCCGCAATACACCAATGTACAGATGCCGTTCGCGGGGAATCCGCCGTGTTCGCCGGAGCACAATCCGACCGGGATCTATCGCTGCACCTTCACGCTCAAAGAGACGGCGGAGTTCACGACGCTCCGTTTCGAGGGGGTCGAAGGGATCTTCACCGCGTGGGTGAACGGCGAATTGGCGGGCGGCTCCAAGGAGGGGCGTTCGGCGGCGGAGTTTGACGTGACGAAGCTCGTCCGCAGCGGCGAAAATTCGCTGACCGTGATGGTCTCTAAATTCTCCGAAGCGACCTTCCTCGAAGATCAGGACCACTGGTATCTGCCGGGGATCACCCGGTCGGTGTCGATCGGCTTCTTCAACACCTGCCGCATCGGCGACGCCTTCGCGCGCACCACGCTCGCCGACGACCTGACGACCGGAATCCTTGACCTCGAACTCGCGGTGGCGGTGCCGGAGGGCAGTTCCGACGAACCGGAACTGGCGGCGACGCTCTTCGACGCGGCGGGCGGCGAAGTCGTCCGCTTTCGGCCGAAGTTCGTGAACGTCTCGGGGATGTTCGGCAACCGCAGCGACTGCACCCGCAACCGCGCGGCGGCGAAGATCGAAGTCCCGGAGGTGAAACGCTGGACCAGCGAGACCCCCGACCTCTACACCCTCGAGGTCGTCCTGTCGGTGGAAGGGAAGATCCGTTCCTGCGTGCGCTTCCGCGTCGGTTTCCGGCGCTACGAGATCAGCGGCGGACTCTTCCGCGTGAACGGAGTCCCCGTCCGCATCGACGGCATGAACCGCCACGACTCGCACGACAAGTACGGCAAGCACGTCCCGCTCGAGATGCTGGAAAAGGAGCTCCGGCTGATGAAGGCGTTCAACGTCAACGCGGTGCGCACCAGCCACTACCCGAACGACCCGGCGTTCTACGACCTCTGCGACGAACTCGGTCTGTACGTGATCGCCGAGGCGAACCTGGAGACGCACGCCTACTACGACGACCTCTGCCGCAATCCGATCTACGCTCCGGCGTTTGCGGACCGCGCGGCGCGCAGTTTCGAGCGCGACAAGAACCACGCCTGCATCTACGCGTGGAGCCTCGGCAACGAGTCCGGCGCGGGGGCGAACCACGCGGCGATGGCGGGGTACTTCCGCTTTCGCGATCCCTCGCGGCTCGTGCACTACGAGCCCTGCGTGCGCTACGTCGAAGGCGCGACCGCCGCGGATGAAGTGTACTATGCGAACAAGGCGTTCGTCGAAAACGAGTCGCTGCGGTATCTTTCCGACTTCATCGCGCCGATGTACCCCTCGGTGGCGGAACTGGAAACGTGGGTGCGCGACAACACCCGCGAGGATCGCCCGCTCATCATGTGCGAGTACAGCCATGCGATGGGCAACAGCAACGGATCGCTCAAGGACTACTACGCGCTCTTCGATCGCTATCCGCGGCTGCAGGGCGGCTTCATCTGGGAGTGGATCGACCACGGGATCTTGCAGAAACAGCCCGACGGCGGCGAAGCGTGGCGCTACGGCGGCGACTTCGGCGACGAACCCAACGACCGCAACTTCTGCGTCGACGGCATCGTCTTCCCCGACCGGACGCCGCATCCGGGTCTGTACGAATTCCGGCGCCTCGCCCAGCCCGCGAAATTCGCCTTCGACGAACCGAACGGCATCCTGCGGGTGGAAAATCTGCGCAATTTCAAAGACTTGAGCGATCTCGCACCGTACTGGCGCGTCGATGCCGACGGCGTGCAGATCGCCGCGGGCGAATTTGTGCTCGCCGCGCCGCCGCGCGGCACGGCGGCGACGGTCATCGCCTGTCCGCCCGCGCCCGGCAAGGTCCGGGTGCTCACGGTCGAACTGCGCGACGCGGCGGGCAACGTCGCGGCGGAGGAGCATTTCACGCTGCAGTTCACTCCGGCGGCGCTGGCGTTGCCCGCACCCGTTTCGGTCGCGGTCCAAAGTTCCGCCTCCGGCGCCGAACTGACCGCGGGCGGCGTGAAACTTACGCTCGGCAGCGCGGGGGTGGTCGGCTTCACGGCGGGCGGCGCGGAACTGCTGCGGCAGGGACCGCGCCTCAATCTGTGGCGCGCCCCGCTCGACAACGACGGCATCAAGCTCATGCCGAAGCGCAAGGCGGGACCGCTCCCCGTGTGGCGCGAAAAGGGCTTCGACCGCATCCGGTCGACGACCGACCGCGCGGTCTTCGATGCGAAGGGCGGAAATCTTCACGCGCTCGCGATGGCGCCGGGGATACCGGGCAGCGAACTCGAATTTTCGCAGGAACTCACGCTCCGGGGCGACGGGACGGCGTTCTGTCGCTTCACTTTCGACGTGCCACCCGAGTTCGCGGATCTGCCGCGCCTCGGTGTGAAAATGGAACTGCCGGAAGCGTTCGACCGCGTGACCTACTTCGGCATGGGACCGCGCGAAAACTACCGCGACCGCGACGCCGCGGCTTACGAGAGCGTCTTCACCGACACCGTGGACGGCATGTTCGTGCCGTATATCATGCCGCAGGCGAACGGCAACCGGACGCGCGTGCTCTACGCCGCCTTCCGCGACGCGGCGGGGCGGGGGATCCTGATCGCGGCTCCGCGCCGCATGGAGTTCTCGATCTGCCGTTATGCCGGGGAGGATATCACGGCGGCGCGCCATCTTTCCGATCTGCGGCCGGACGGGGCGCTTCACCTCTGCTGCGACGCCGTCCAGCGCGGCGTCGGCACCGCGAGCTGCGGTCCCGACACGCTGGAAAAGTACCGGATCGCCGCAGGCAGATACCACCTGGAACTGATCCTCGCGCCGCTCGCTCCCGGCGACGACGCGACTGCCGCCGCCCGCGCGGCGCTCGCTTACGGAGGGAACGCCTGATGCCGCGCCGGCGGGGGTGGCTGTTCGCGCTGCTGCTCGCATTGGGCGCGGCGGCGGCGACGCCGGAGGAGGTCAACGACCTCGCCGGGCTCCGCATCTTCGGCACTTCCGAATTGTGGGGAGAGGCCCCCGCCGCGGTGCTCCGGCGACTCAACCTCAACTGCCGTCCCGAGGATCTGGGGGGGAGCCAGATGTTCGCGTCTCCGCTGCGGGGCGACGTCTTCGGCTGTCCCGCCTCCGAGATCCGCATCTACGCCGCCAGGGATCTCGTGAACAAGGTGGACATCATCCTCTTCAACAAGGGCGACAACGTGACTCCGGGCGGCGGCGACAAGAAAAAGGTCGCCAAACGCAGCAGCGCCTTCCGCAAGGAACTGCGCCGCCACCACACTAAAATGGAAAAACTGCTGCGCGACCGTCTGGGGCGTCCCCGGCGGGCGTATCTCGGCAGCGGCATCATGAGCAAGCAGCTGCCCGCGTGGGACTGCGGGGAACATGTGCTGATGATGGACTACTCGGAAGGCGAGTATCTGCAGGTCCACATCGTGCCCGGCTCCGCCGCCGCCGAACACCGCAGCCGGGTCTCCGGCGAGGAGCGGGCGGGCACCAAGGACAGTTATGCCGGGCGCGTCCGGCGCTCCGACAACGGCGACGTCTTCATTTCGGGCGTCCCGATGGTCAATCAGGGGCAGAAGGGATACTGCGTCCCCGCGACGGTCGAGCGGGTGATGCGCTACTTCGGCGTCGCCGGGGTCGACATGCACAAGCTCGCGGAGCGCTTCGATACCGGCGGCGGAGGCGGGACCACCATCGAAGGGACCGTGCGCGGCACCCGCAAACTGCTGGCGGACTACGGTCTGCGGATGCGCGACTCGAACCGGCTGCGGCGGCAGACGATCATCCGCAGTGTCGATACGGGGCTTCCGGTGCTGTGGTTCCACTTTTCGACGCCCGAGTTCAAGGAACGCCTCGACCGGAGCCTCGCCGGCAGGAGCCGGGTCGCCATCGACGATTGGAAAGATCAGCTCGCCGCCCAGAAGCGGATCCGCCGGGCGGGGGTGGGCGCCCATGTGGCGCTGCTGATCGGATACAATCGGGATACCGACGAGTTCGCGGTCTCCAACTCGTGGGGCGAGCGCTACCGGATCGCCTGGGTGCGTTTCGCGGATATGGAACAGGCGGATGCCAAACAGTCGCTCTACATCGTGACTCCGCGCAAATGACCCCGGACGGAGTTGACAAATCGCCCTTCCGGCGTTATATTAAGACATTGTTGGTTTTATAAACCGTAATCGGGGAACCTTGATCCGCTTCGGGTTTGCGGATCGAAGACGGCGCAACGCCGTCGCACCGCAAGGTATTCCGGCGGCTCGGAAGGGGTGCGCTTTTCTTTGGCGCGCAGATGTTTCCGGGCGTCTCCGGCCTTTCGCGGCGCGTGTCTCCAGTTACAGAAAAATGGGGCATACGACCGAAATGGAAGAGGCGAAACACATTTGCGTATATTCCGGATCCTCGCATCCGGAACTGTCGCAGCAGATTGCCAACTACCTTGGCATCAATTTGGGCAAGGTGCATATCACGCACTTTCCCGACGGCGAAATATTCGCGCAGTTCGAGGAAAACGTCCGCCGCGCCGACGCCTTCCTGATCCAGCCGACCTGCAACCGGCCCAACGACTACCTGATGGAGCTCCTGATCATGATCGACGCCGCCCGCCGGGCGAGCGCCGCGCGCATCACCGCCGTGCTGCCCTACTTCGGCTACGCCCGGCAGGACCGCAAGGACAAGCCCCGCGTGCCCATCACCGCCAAGCTCGTCGCCAACATGCTGACCGCCGCCGGAGCCGACCGGGTGCTCACCGTCGACCTCCACGCGCAGCAGATCCAGGGCTTTTTCGATATTCCCGTGGACAACCTCCGGGGCTC
>CACZPY010000059.1 GCA_902783135.1 uncultured bacterium | reverse complement strand
CCAGTTGTTTTCGATGATCCTGATATGACGGTAGTCGTCGGGCTTCGGGAATTTACGCAGACATTCGGTCACGATCTCGTGTTTTTTTCCGGAGTCGTCATTGCTCAGATCGTACATCTGATAGGCGAGACATGCCTGACTGTACCAAGACTGCTGGCGCTCCCGGAACTCCCGCCACAACGCCAGCGCGTCGTTCATCATGCTGACATCCCCGCTCTGCCCGGCCGAGGAGAGCAGCACCGAAAAATTGGCCTTCATATCCTGCCAGTTGCAGGCGATCAAACTGCCGCGCATCTGATCCAGCAATATCTTGTAGAGGTTAGTCCGCGAAATTTTCTCGGGCATCTTCTCGGGGATCTCCCAATAAGACGCCACCGCATTCGGCGAGACGACGAAGCAGTTGAAACGCTCGAGCACTCTTTCCGCCCGCCAAAAGTGACGGAACGGCACTTCCTTGAGGAAGATGATCTCCTGATCGTGATAGCGCATGTAGCTGACGCTGCCCAGCCATTGGAAGTTTCCGTCGATGCGTTTGTAACTGACCGAATAGTACGGATAACCGCAAGTTTCTGCGGCATAGAATTTATCCTTCGGCAGCGACACGAACGAAAAGCCCTGTTTGTCCGCCGCCAGAGCCCGCCACCGCTCGAAGCTCGCCTTACGAGAAGTCACGAACCCGTTGGGAAGAGTGTTGACGATAAGCCGCAGATGGAACGGCACATCAAGATTTTTGCCCAGCAGCGTCATGACCTCGCAGCTGTTGCCGTTCGCCTGTTTGCGGGTCATCTTGCACTGCGGGTAGTAGATCATGAACTTGCCTTCTGGCTTGAGTTCGATCCGGAACTCGCCGTCGTTGACGCGGTTGTTCAGTTCGCCGGGCCACGTCACCGGGTTTTCCTGATAGAGTTCGGTATAGAGAAAACCGCCGATGACGAGGAGGAGCAGCACGATCACGCTCCCGACGAAGAAGAGTTTTTGCCGCCGCGTCTGCCGCCGCACGAATCGGCGCAGTTCCGCAAGTTCCAACTCGGAAGCATAACGGGTGTGGCGTTTCTGAACCGCGGCTTCGGAC
Organism: uncultured bacterium; assembly: GCA_902783135.1. GTDB lineage: Bacteria > Verrucomicrobiota > Lentisphaeria > Victivallales > Victivallaceae > UBA1784. The sequence continues at coordinate 2,242 of CACZPY010000059.1, read as the reverse complement.
GCGGCGGCATCGTCGACGGTGGGTTCGTCCGCCGTCTCCTCGTCGCCGAGCGAAGCCTCGGACGGCAGTCCTTCGTCCGCTTCGAGGACAAACGACAGTTCGATACCCAGACGGACGTCGCTCCCGAGTTCGAGAACGCGGACTTCCCCGGGTGCCAGGGCTTCGGCGTTGACGAAGACCGATTCCGCCCGCGATTCCAACAACACCTTGTCATCCCGGAACGAAAGAGCCGCATGTTCGATCCTGATATCCGGCGTCCCCGGACGGATGGCGGCGGCACGGGATTTCCCAATCAGCAGTCCCTCCGGCGGCAGTACGAAACTCCGCCCGGCAAGTTCGCCGCCGACGAAATGGAGCCGATAACTTTTTTCCTGCATCATATCACCTCAAAACAGCGGCACTCCGGCCTCCTTCATCTTCAGGAACACCGGGGTCAGAATGACGATGAACACCGCGGGCAGAATGAAGAGCGCCATCGGTATCAGCATCAGCGACGGTGCCCGTTGCGCCTTGCACTCCGCGATCGAAAACCGGAGCTTGCGCATCTCCTCGCCCTGCACCTCCATGGTGTCGGTCAGCGACGCCCCCAGCTCGGTCCCCATCACTACGGCGGCGGCGAACGATGTGAATTCTTTGATCTGGAGCCGATCCGCCATGTTCTGAAGCGCGTCGGTGCGGATCACGCCCAACTCCATCTCGCGCAGCATCGCGGCATACTCTTCGGTCAACGGTCCGGGGATGTTCAGCTTGACATAGAAGCGGATCGCCGCCGTGAAATCCAATCCTCCCCGCATCGCCGAACAGATGAGGTCGATCGAAAACGGGATCGCCTGCAGTATCAGAAGCCGCCGTTTCTGCACCAGATTGCCGATCGCGATACCGGGCAGGAACCAGCCGACGAACGCGGCGATCGCCGCCGCGACGGGGATCCCCATCCGTTCATCCTTGGGCACGATCAGCCACGTCACCGCCGCTGCCGCCGCGGCCAGGAAGACCACGAGAAAGAACCTCGTGCAGTAGACGAGCTCCGGGGTCAGGGTATCCATCCCGGCATAATGAAGTTTCTTCTGCAGTTCGCGCGCGGACTTGGGCGAGAGCCAGCGGATCAGCCCGCCCAACCCGAGCAGAATCAACACCCCAGCCGGCACGCTGCACAACCGGAAGAGCAGCGGCAGCGGAGTTCCGTACGCCTTCTTTTTTTTCTCCTCCCCCGGTCCCCGGTCGGCGAGCACCTGAAACCAGATGAAAGGCAGCAGTACCGCCAGAAACGCTAGAATATACAACAGCATGTTCCGCATGATATCAGACCTTTATATCCACGATCGCCCGGATCACCATATACCCGATCACCTCCAGCGTCAGCATGACTCCGATGGCGCACCAGCCGATCAGCGACTTGACCATCGGCAGCATCAGCTCGTTGTTGATGATGAAGAGCAGTATGAACGCCAGAAGCGGAGCCAGCGACATCGCCAGCGCTTCGAAACGCCCCTGCGCGGTCAACGCCTGAAGTTTCTGCTGAAATTCGATCCGCCCCCGGATGGTCTGCGATATCCGCAGCAGGACGTCGGCAAGACTGCCGCCGGACTGCAGCGTCAGCCGGATCGAGACGATCAGCAGCTGCAGATCCTCACACGGCAGACGATCGTACATCCGCTGCAGCGCATCGGGAAGTTCGAGGCCGAGGCGGTACTCCTGAAGCACGATGGAGAGTTCCTCTTTCATCGGTCCGTCACAGCGGCGGGAGAACACCTCCATCGCCTGCGGCAGCGCCTGCCCGGCGCGGAGACCGCTGGTCAGCCCCAGCGCGAGATCGAGGATGCCTTCTTCGAACTCTTTGGCGCGCTTTTTGACTTTGCGCGCGAAGTAGAGCCACGGCAGCACGAAGCCGATCGCGACGGCGGCGATGCCGACGATCATGAGGACATACCAGTAGAACACCTGACAGAAAAGCAACGTCGCCAGTGCGCCGCCCAGCAGCAGCCCCGCCAGCGACAACTGGATCTGCAGCAGCATGCCGGGAGCGATGAAATACCCGATGTCATTCCGGTGCCCGGCGGTTTTGGGGGCCTTTGCCTGGCGGTCGTAATACTCCGCACCGAACCCCTGGACCAACTGCACGAGCACATAGATCAGCACGCCGACCGCGGCGAAGACCAGCAGGTACAGCGAACAGCGCTGGAAGATCGGGATCGAGTTCATCGCGTCACACCTCCGGCACAAATACCGCCATATCCAACTG
>CACZPY010000058.1 GCA_902783135.1 uncultured bacterium | reverse complement strand
TTCGGGAATGTTTTTGTGTCGTCGTTTCACCTTGATCGAACTGTTGGTGGTGATCGCGATCATCGCCATACTCGGTGCGCTGCTCATGGGCGCGCTCGGCGGGGCGCGCGAGCGTTCGCAGCGGGCGGCGTGCCTCTCCAATCTGCGGCAGGTGGCGAATATGCACTTGCTCTACGCCGATCTGAACGACGGGATCTTCTGCATCGCGTGGGATCCCAAGGGCAACCAGTGGGATGCTGCGAAGAACTACAAGGGTCCCGGCATCCTCGCCAACGGTTTTCCGGGGAGCACCAGCGCGACACGCGAAAAGGTCTTCGACTGCCCCTCCGCCAAAGCGGCGCTCTTCTTCAACAAAAGGTGGTCGGCGCAATTCGCGGGCTTCGGGTACAACTATCTCTTGTCGTTCCGCAAACAGACGGATTATCCGCCCAACTACCGGGTGTTGCGTTCCGGGGCGATCGCCAATCCGTCGCACCTGACCATGCTCGCCGACGCGGCGTGCTTCCTGAGCGGCACCGACGGGCGCCCCGCGCCGACGGCGTTTCTCTACCCGCCCTCGTCTGGGACGGGCGGCTACGCCGACTTCCGCCACGCGGGGTCGTGCAACGCGGTCTACGTCGACGGACATACTGCGGCGGTCTCGCCGATCGTCGAGCGCAACTCCACGTCTGGCGGCTACACCGACCGTCTCGGCTATTTGTCCCCGGACGACCGGAGTTACGACCCGGAATACAAATTTTGAATCCGACTGCATAAACCGTCCCCGGTTTCCTTGACAAATTACAACTGCTATGATACGATACGTCACTCGAAAGTGCTTCTATGACCCCAAATATATGGGGTTTACAAAAATTGGGACAATAATAAAAAAATCATTTGACAAATCGCTTTTTCGCGTTATATTATTCGCATCATGCGTAAAAACAGCGACAACACCAACTTCGGGCGATGGTTCTGGCGGTAGATCCGCCGGAAGCGTTTAGTTTGTCGTGTAGTTTTTTGAGAGCGTACGGCGGATCGAACCAGTAAAAAGGTTGCGATCCGCTTTTTTTGTGTACAAAACGCGTCCGGAATGAAAAAGACATTCCCGGGCGCGTTTTTTTTGTTTCGAAGTTTCCCAAAGCGAACCAGATCATAGGAGCGAGAAAAAAATGGATTTCAGAGCCTTCGAGCAGTTGGCGGCGCAGGGCAATCTGATCCCGGTCAGCCGCGAGATGCTGGCGGATCACGAGACCCCGGTGTCGGTGCTGAGCCGCTTCGCCGCCGACGAGGACGTGTTCCTCCTCGAGTCGGTCGAGGGCGGCGAGCGTTTCGGCCGCTACTCGTTCATCGGGGTGCGTCCGCGCAACGTCTTCACGGTCGAAGACGGAGAAGCTTACCTGACGACCGACGGAGTCAAAAAGCGCGTCGGCGACGGCATCATGGCGCTCAGGGACGTCATGTGCGGCGTCAAGGCGGTCGAGGCGCCCGGTCTGCCGCCCTTCTTCGGCGGCGCGGTCGGCTGCCTCGGCTACGAGACGGTCAACGAGTTCGAGAAACTGCCGCGTCCCAAGACGGAACTAACCTTGCCGACCTCGGTGCTGTTGCTCGTCGACGACATGATAATCTTCGACAACGTGCGCCACACGGTGAAATTGGTCGCCTGCGTCCATACCGGCGACTATCCGACGCTCGAGGCGGCATACGCCGACGCGCAGAAGCGCATCGACGACATCGCGGAAGTTCTGCGCCGCCCGGCGGAGATCGTCACCGAAGCGCCGGTGCCCGCGCCGGTTCCGAAGTCCAATCAGACCAAGGAGGAGTTCTGCGCGATGGTCGAAAAGGCGCGCGCGGCGATCCGCGCCGGCGAAGCGATCCAGATCGTGCTCTCGCAGCGCTTCTCGGCTCCGGCGGTCTCGTCGCCGTTGCAGCTGTACCGGGCGCTGCGGCTCGTCAACCCGTCGCCGTACACCTTCTTCTTCAAGCACGGCGACCTCGCGCTGATCGGCTCCTCGCCCGAGACGATGGTCAAGCTCGAAAAC
>CACZPY010000057.1 GCA_902783135.1 uncultured bacterium | reverse complement strand
GGCTTGAGATAGTTGTGCCACAAGGGAGCGTAACCGATCATCAGGTTGTCGGGCAACCGGCGGATGCACTTCGGGACCTCGGCGGATATCTGATAGGTGCTGCCTTCGACGGTGATGTCGGGGTGACGCTCCTTCAGAAAACCGCACAATTCGATCATGTAGTCCCAGTAGGGGCCCGCCGGATCGTCGTATTTCTTCACCAGCGCCATGCATCCGGGGCAGCAGCAGAGCGTCTTGCCCTTGAATCCCCAGTTGTCGTTGAGATTGCACTTGACGAGGGCCGGACCGTCGTCCTTGCGGCAATTCCGGATTATTTGATCGTACTTTTCGTTCAGAAGTTTCCGCAGCTCCGGATTGGAGTAGCAGAGCTGCACCCCGGACACCCGTTTGCCCTCCGGATCGAGCGAGAAGTATTCGGGATGCGTCTCGAACCACGCCTCGTCCTTGAAAAGCGGAAAGGGTTTCCAGATCTTGTTCGCATGTTTGCCGCCGGGCGGGACCATCATGTCCGGAACGTGCCCGGTGATCAGCATCGGCGTGGAGCGCTGCAGGATGAACACCCGGTTGCGGCGTTCGTAGGCCTTGGAAAGTTCGATGGCCCGATTCTGACCGTACATCTGGATCGGAAACGACGGGATGCGGGAAAAGTCGATTGGCGGGAGTTCGGCCTCGCGCTTGGTCGGGATCTTCTCGTTGCCCCGCAGCGAGAACCAGCGGCAGCCGAAGTATTCCTCAAGGAAATCGTACACCGCAAAGACGCCGTCGCGACGGTCCCGTCCGTAAAAATACACATCGCCGTTTTCCGATCTTATCCGACGCTCCCATTCGGCGAACGGTCTTGCATCCGATGGGGCGCGGCGGCCGATGTAGAGGAACTTCGCACCATTGCCCCGCCCGGCGGCTTCGGCAGCGGTCAGGATCGGGAGATCCGCTCCCGTGATCAACTTGAGGTAATGCGCGAGATCGGTCGCGGCGGCCTCCTCGTTGGGGGTCGCCCGGTCGGGCTTCACCACGACATAGTCGCTCTTGCCTTCGGAAGCGAGACGGAGGCCGGCCCGGACCGGGCAGCACAGCGAAAGCGCCGCCAGCACGACCATGCTCAAGATTTTCAAAGTGCGGGACATCATGCGCAATGCCTCTGTTTCATTTCCCCGACCGCGCCTCCATTAATCCGGAGTACAAAACAAATTCAAAAAAATTCCACGCATACCCTGTTGCAATTAAATTTAATTTGATGTATAGTAACCCGCAATTGACTGTGAGTATCATTTATTGACTGTGAAAACAATGGTCGATCTGGCGAGACACTATTTGGGGATCACCCGCTGCTGGATATACTCCGCCGCGCCGAGCGGGGTCCGTTCCAAAGACGTTCCGTTCGGGCGGGAGATCGTGGAAGTATTTACCGGCGGCAAGGTTATGTTCGCCGCTGACGGAGGGGAGGAAAAGTGCTACGGGTACGGCAGTATCTTCTGGCACCGCTTCGGCGAGCAGACCGTGCACAAGGCGGTGCCCGATGACCCCTACCGTTGTCTGGCGATATGGTTCAAGGTCGCGAATGAAGACAGTCCGTGCCCGGCGCCGCGGATCGGCACCTGGAATTCGCCGCAGCGGCTGGAGCTCTTCGTCGCCGACATGCTCAATTTATTCCGGCGCGTCGGCAAGGACGATTCGGGATTTCTTTCGCTGTACGCGGCGACGACGCTGCTGCGGCAGATGACATTCGCGCCGGAACCGGAACTGCCGGCGCCGCTGCGCACCGCGTGCCGTATCTTCGACATCAATCCGGGGCAGCAGCTGGATCTGGATCGGATCGCCGAACAGTGCGGGGTGAGCAAATCGTATCTCTTCTATCTGTTCCGCAATCACCTCGGCACTTCGCCGTGGCGCTATCTCTTGGAACGCCGGGTCGAGATGGCGAAAAACATGCTGCTCCACCCGAACGTGCCGATAAAATCCATCTCCGAAAGCTGCGGATTTCACGACATCGAGGTCTTCTATCGCAGCTTCAAACGCATCGCGGGAACTTCACCCGGCGCGTACCGGGAAGACAACCTCTGACGCCGAATGCCGAAACGCCTTGTAGCGGAGCGCCGGACAGGCGGGAATGAGCGCATTCGGCGAGGCTTTGTCTTGCGTCTTCCGGCGCCATCCTGATTTCTGCGAAATGGCGTAGTCTCCTTGTTGGTCGGCTCCAACCGCCGGATCATTTCACCACCGGAATCTGACTCCAGCTGGTGGTGTAGTTCGGGGTCAGCATGTCGCGGCGCATCCGCCACGGTTTCTTGAGCCCCTCGGAAAGGTGGAAGATCGTCCCGCGACCATACTTGGCGTTGATTTTATCGAGCACCTTCGACAACTGGGCATCCTTTTCGTCTCTGGCGGTGTCGGCGAAGAGGTCGACCTGCCGATTCGACTCCGACTCAAGTCCGAAGAACAGCACGCCGGATTTCTTATACCGCCGCCCCGGAATGAATATCCCTCGCAGCTTCGGCGTGATCGCGGACAGCATCCGCCCGGTACTGGCGGTCGGCGTCTCGAAGTTGATGGTGGTCGAGGTGAAGCCGCCGTCAAGTCGTCGCGGTTCGTATTCGGGATAATATTGGAAATAGATGTTCACCCCAGCCGCGCGCTGATGCCCCTTGCGGAGTTTTTCCGCAGCCTTTGCGGTATAGGTACAAACCGACTCCACCAGCTCGTCTAACTCCGTCACCGGTTTCCCGAACGCGCGGGTATGGGCAATCGACTGCGACGGGGCATCGGGATCTTCGTGTTCGATCACGGATTCGCCTCGTAGCTCAAGCACTGTCTTGGCGAGGATCACGCTGAACTTTCTCCGTATGTCGCCAGTATCCGCACACGCCAACTGCCAGGCCGACCGCAAACCGAGCTTTTCCAGTTTTACGGTTAGACGACCACCGACTCCCCACACTTCGGAAACGGGCAGCTTCTCCAGCACCGGTCGGGGATCGTCCGGCATGACGAAAACGCCGGTCGGCTGCTTCTTGCCGATGTGGTTGGCGATCTTTGCAAGCGTCTTGCTCCTGGCGAACCCGACTCCGCACGGGATGCCGACCCACTGAAGAACCGTCTGCCGCACCTTCCTGCCGAACTCGAAGTAGTCGCCCCCGGCTGGCAGCGTGACGTGGATGAAGGCTTCGTCGATGGAATACTGCTCCACGTCCGGGGTGAAGGTGCTCAGCGTGGCGATCACCCGGCGCGACAGGTCGCCGTACAGTTCGTAGTTGCTGGACTTGAGTATCAGACCGTGCTTCGATATCAGCGGCTTGAGCTGAAAATAAGGCGTGCCCATCGGGATGTTGAGCGCCTTGAACTCGTATGAGCGGGAGATGCAGCAGCCGTCGTTGTTCGACATGACGGCAACGGGTTTGCCCTCCAGCGACGGATCGAACACACGCTCGCAGGAGACGTAGAAGTTATTGCCGTCGACGAGACCGATCATTTCGTCGGCACTTCCCGCTTCACGAACTGGCGGATCACCGCCGTAACTACGCCGAACACCTTTAACTCCATGCCTTCGGTGAACACGATGGGCTTGTAGCGTTTGTTCGCGGGAACGAGGCTGATGGTTTCGCCGTCCATGTGGAGGTACTTCACTGTGAATTCGTTGTCAACACAAGCGATTACGATGGCGTTGTCCTCGGGTTGGATGCTCCGATCCACAACCAGAATGTCGCCCTCCTGAATCCCGGCATCGGTCATCGAGTTGCCAGCCGCCCGGACGAAGTATGTGGCGGGCGGGTTCTTCACCAGCAGATCGTTCAAATCCAGCGGAGCATCGACATACTGCTCTGCCGGCGACGGGAATCCGCATACTGCCGGAGACAGCATCAGCGGAGGAGATGTTTTTTTAGCTTTCTTGGTCATCGACACTCCCGCTTATGCTCCGGGGCGTGTATTTGCGTTGCCGACGAAGGGCTTTCCCGCGGTATTATAGGTCAGTTGGAACACCATCGTGGCAAGCCATTTCTTGAAATTGGGGTCGTCGCTGAACTGCTTGTACAGTTCGATGCTGTCGGCCATATTGTCGAGCATC
>CACZPY010000056.1 GCA_902783135.1 uncultured bacterium | reverse complement strand
GGGTATGACCGTGGGTCATGCCCATCATCGCGATCTTCACGGGTTTCATGATCGGCTTATCCTCACAGTTCGACGGGTTGGTTTTGGGCGGCGGAGCCGACGATCGCCTCCACGTACTTTTTCATCGCAACAGCGGCGTTGTTCCACTCGGCGGCGAGTTCGGGCTTCATCAGCACGGCAAATGCGGCGCGGACGATCCAGATCTCGTCGTTGGGGAGCCCGAAAAGCTCGGTGTCGACGTCGGTGAAGGTCTTCGTGCCTTCGGTCGTCCACTCGTAGATGGAGCTCTGCGGGACTTGCGTATCGACCGCGCGGTCCGAGGCGACGCCGCGACGGGCGATGATCTCGTGGCGGTCGAGCGGTTCGCTCCCGGTCGGCAACTTGGAACCGCACTCGATCGAAGCGCTCATGCCGTTTTGAAACCGTGCGAGGATGTTGCAGGCGGCGTCGCCGTTGCGGACGGCGAATATTCGGTTGATCGGGCTGTTGGCGAGGTACGCGGCAAGGTCGAGCTCGCGAACCGCCGCCTTCACCGGGTCGTTACCGGCGGAAAAGCTCGCAAAGCGGAAGGTCGAAACATCTTCGAGTGTTTTGGCGTCCACTATTTTCTTGAGTTCGACGAAGCGCCGTTCGACGCGCCACGGCAGCAGCGGAACGCGCTTGCCGTCCGCCAGTTCGAGTTCGCAGCCGTCACCGGACGACACGATCTTTTCTGCGGAACAGCCGTATTTGTCACGCAGGAAAGCCAACTTTTCGTTCATGGCTTTGCACATATTCAGAGACTCTTCACCAAAGGTTTGTATTTCTTGAGGTACGCGGCGTTTTTCTCGTCGCCGCCAGGGGTGTTGGCACTGTTCCAGACGGGGGGCACGATGCCGCGCTCGATGCAGATGCGGCAGCACTCGATCTCAAGGAGGTGCGCGATGGTGAAGTCCACCACGTTCGACACCGGCGCGATCGGCGTATCCAGCCCCGGCAGATCGACGATGGCGTCTCCGACGGGGTTGTAGTCGTCGATGCAGACATCGGCGAAGTCGAAGAGATTCTTGCCTGACGAGTGGCGGATGAAGTGGTCGGCGGGCATCTCGTTCTGCCAGTAAGAACTCGCGACCGCGATGATCCTGCCGCCTCGCTTCTTGATCTCCATCGCGGCGTCGATGGTGGCGGGGTTGATGCCGATGTTGTGGAAGATGATGACGAGATCGTCCTTTTTTATGTCGTAGTAGCGGATGATCGACGCGCCGAAGTTCTCCGTCCGTTCGAGCTGCAGATACTTGAGCGCCTGATTGAAGACCGACAGCGCCGTTTCCATCAGCGGATTTATGTTGGCGAGCCCGCCCGCGCGGAAGAACATTTCCCCCATCGCGAGCGTGGTGTGACCGCCGCCCGCATAGACGTTGATGAGCTTGTCGTTCTGGATCGCATCCGCCATCAGTCCGGCGGCGCGGCGGATGTTGTCCGCCTGTTCGTCGGCGACCCTACGGATGTTCGCCACCGCGTTGTCGATGTAGCCGAAGTCGTTGAGCTTTTCCATATTCATATTCTCCATAAATTGCTTTATTTTTTCTCCGGTGTAAAAAATATCCCGGAACCGGACAATTGGCAATGTGCAAAACATCCAATAATTTGTTTAAAACGCTTAAAAAACTTGTTTCTGACCTATGTCAAGCGGAATTTTTTGGCAAAAACGCCTAATTTTACAAAAAACATGATTGTTATGTCGCGGGACGATGCTATATTGAAGCATTGGGGTGACTATGACGACTTTAGACGTACTGAAAAAGCGAATTCTGGCATTGCCTTATCCGGAAAACTATTATCGCGGCATTCGCTTGCCGGAAGATTTTGAATTGCCGAATGAGATTTTACTGTTTTGCCATAGACACTGCGCTCAGACACTCAGTCCCACCGCGCATTATCGCTATACTCTCATATTTCCATTGGGGGAGATGGTTTATTATGTCGGCCCAAAAAAATATTCAATGCGAGAAGGAGATGTGCTTTTCATCCCCCCGTACAGTTTGCGATTAATGGCACCGAATTCCTCCGTGCAACAGCGTTTTTTTATTACTTTCCAGTTGCAGCACGAGCAGTCATATACGCCGACCGGAGACAAACTCTGCAGTCTTAATGATGCAGGAAAAAAAATCCTATACCGGATATTGGAACATTACCGATCCGGAAGCGGCATAGAACTTGCGATGGCACTGTACGAATTCCTGCATATGCTTATTCCGGATGACGAAGGACGAAACGCGGCCGATAAGTCCGGACTCAGCCGCGAGATCGCCAAGGCATTGGAATTCATCAATGACAATCTGCATCATCAGCTTGAAATAAAACAAATCGCAAGCAAAATTTTCATGAGCACCAGCAACACGGCGCAGCGGTTCAGGCGCGAAGTCGGTATGCCGATTCATCAGTACATACTCCACCAGCGCCTTGAATTTGCCTGCTATTACCTGCGAGAAACCAAGATGCGACTTGACGAAATAGCCAAGCAGTGCAGCTTCGAGTCGCCATCAAGTTTCAGTCATTTCTTCAAATCCAAGACCGGGAAATCTCCGATGGCGTGGCGCAATGCCAACCGACAAAAGGTAATGAACGAAGAATCTTGAACGCTGTCCAAGTGATCCGCCCTCTCACGGGGCGCCGGTTCGACTCTGCGACCGGTCGGTTTTCATTAATTCCGCCCTCCGCCCTTCTGCATTTTGACTCAGGAGGGCGCGCCATCAGGTGTTTTTCAGGGAGTTAACTTTGCGCGGTGAAAAGCACCTGTTGCCAACTCCTGCCGTCCGCCCTCCTGTCGGCTCACTTCTGAGGTCAAATCGGAGGTCGTTTTGCATAGTTAATTGAAACCGAGCGTTTGCAGTTAAGTCGAAAAAACGGAGGGCGAGTGGCGGTTTTGATTGAAAACGCACCCTATCGGTGCGTCGTTGCGAACCGACGCCCTCCAGACTGAAAATCGTAAAACGCGCTCCAATATCGGCTTATGACGAGGCGACCTCAGACTTACCCGTTTTCGGCGTTTTTTCGCGATTTTCTCCGTGTCTTTCCGGAGAAGAAAATTCTCTACCTGAGGTCGCGTAAGCAAGAATTGAGAGAAATTGGGGTCGATTTTTCGTTAAAACGTACGCCAGCCCTCCGGTCGGAGATTCTCTCCTGAGAATTCGGTCGCGAAGGACATCTTTTGCAAAGCCCTTTGACACAAGGGGTTTTGCAAGCGGCAATAAAAAAAGTCCGGACCCAAGGGCTGGCCCGGACAGATGGATCGATTGGGGTCGCGCGCAAAATTCCGCCGCGCGCCCATCGGGGGCGAGGACTCGAATCCCCCCTTGATGCAGAATAAATCAACCCAAAAAAACGCCTTTTTTATGCCCTCCTCCCTCAAAGTACCGAAAAAAATTAACTTCCTCAACACCCCGCGCAAAGTTAAACCGGATTTTGCCGTTTCCGAGGTCGCCGTATCGAATTGACTTTCTCCGCCCCACGCGTGAAGTCAACCTTTACCCAAAACATGAGGTCGTCGTATCGAATTAACTTTCTCTGCACACCAACGCTTAATCGCTTTGATTTCTTTCTCTACACTTTCGGGTATTTTCCCGTAGTGGGCCGTAAAAACATCCAGCAGTCGTAAAGCCTTACGAATATACTCCGCGTCGATCAGCGCGGAGCAATTGCCACCCGGCATCCGTGCCAGCGCGGACGCAAATCCGGCCTTGCCGTAGCTCACCCCCAGCGCCCCGCCGCAGCTGTTATTTTTTGTCCGTCCGCGGCAACAACCGCATGCGGAAGCGCGACACCGTTGCCCGGCTGCCGTCTTCCGTGTAGATGCGGGGAACGACGAACCCCGCGCCCTCGGGCGGCGTCAAGACGCATTTGAACTCCTGCTGTTCCGGAGCGAGCTCGAAGGCAGGCGATTTGCCGGGGCGCAGTATTTTGGTTTGTCGGCCGCAGTATCCGGTCGGGGCGAAGCCGTCTTTCCGATAGGGCGCATAGTTCCACATGCCGAGGTACAGTTTGCCTTCTCCCGCCGCCGTGACGGCGAGTTCCACCCGGTCGCCGGGGGTGACCGCCACCTTGGGATAGCGGTGCCCCAATCCGAGATATGCCGGGCCGTGCGGTCCGCGGGTCAGCTGCGCCTGGCCGCCGCCTACCAGCGCGGGGGCGCGCGAGTCGCCGCTGTGGAAGCACCACTGCGTGCCGAGGTCGCCGTTCGAAAAGCGGTCGAAATCATGACTCACGTCGAGCCAGTAGACCTCGGAAACGGCGATCCAGCCCCATTGGTTGTCCTTTGCCGCCTCCTCGGGGTCGGCGAAGCGCACCGACCGCGACGGTTTGTCCGCCGTGACGTTGGCGACGGTGATGATGTTCCGCCCCGCTTTCAGGATCCCGGCGGGGATGGTCAGCCCCATGCGTCCCCACGCGAGTTCGGGGAAGCGGGTATCGCCGGAGTATATCTCCGTGCCGTTCACGGCGACGCGCAGCTGCGACCGGCCCGGCTTGTCGTCGTCCTGCCCTTCGATGGCGAGAAAAGTCGGCGCGTCGGGGGCGTAGTCCAAAGTAATCGCGATCGTCACAGTGCTCCGGTCTCCGGCGGAGGCGCCGCCCGGGGCGTATGCATGTCCTTCGCCCACGGTGTTGAGTCCCGGACGGCGCAATATGGCGCAGTAGCGCTCCGGGCAGTTGTACGAGTAGGAGATCACTTCGACGCCGCCGTCCATCGCGAGCGGCTTGAAGTACCAGCCGCCGGGGATCCGGTCCGCTCCCGAGAAAAACGCCATGGGATCGGCGAGGAATTTGTCGACGACCGGCTCCCTGGCCCAAAATCTGCCGCTGTCGGGGATGTTGAACCCGGTGGCGGTGAGGATGACTTTCCGCATGTCCCCGCCGCGGACGATGCCGCCGAACCGCCCCGGAGCCTCACGCGCCATGTTGATGAAATCGACAAACCGGTCGACGAAGGCTTTCAACTCCTTTTCCGTGGTGCAGCTCCGCGGTCCGTAGCGGAGGAAATCCTCGACACACACAAACTTCTTTTCTTCGAAGATTCGGGCGCGCAGCACTTTGTCGTCACCCGCCGCCGCGACGGCGCGGTCGAAGAAGGTGTAGATCTTGTCGAGCGCTTCGCGGGTGAACGCGGTTTGGGTATGATTCGGCTCCCCGCAGAACAGATTGGTCAATTTGCCCTCGTTCCCGCGATGGCGGTAATTGCGGCCGTAGTCGTCGATGAAGAGCGTCAGCTCGTGCATGATCCTGCCCGCCTTGCCGAAGTAGTTGAGGTCGAACTCCTCCATGAGCTTGTCGGGGTCTTCGCCCAGATTCCAGCGCGGCATGACGAAGCGCAGCGCGAGCGGCGTGTAGTGGAACTGGAACATATAAAAGTCCCCGCTGGCGAAGCGGTTGAAGTGCTCCGCCATGCGCATGAGCTGCAGCGGTCGGGCGTCGTCGTAGGTCATGACTCCGATCCGGGAAGCGTCGCCGCCCAAGGCCCGGTTCCACTCCTCCAGCATCTCGAGGCATTCGCGGTTGCGCGCGCAATCCACATGCAGCGTACAGGGCATCAGGTGGTGGGTCACGCAGTAGAAGATGTCGATCCCGTCCGCCACTTTGACCTTGCGGGGCGGGAAACGGCGGTTGAAATAGGCGCAGCGGAAAATTTTCAACTGCGGGTCGATCTTTCGGAGTTCCCGGATCGCCCGGTTGGTGAACTCCATCTGCATGTCGGTGTCGGTGCCGACGTTTTTCCGGTAGGCGGAACACCGCGGGCAGAGACAGCCGTTCGGGGTGTCGCCCGGCTCGAAGCAGACCATGTGCAGACCCTGCTGCGCCCGAATCAGATTTCTGAGCCCTTCGAGCATGATGGCGCACGCTTCCGGGTTGGTCATGCACTGCTGGGTGAACGACGAATTGACGGCGACCGCATGGCCGCCGGAGGGATCCATGTAGAAGTATTCGGGGTGTTTGGCGAAGTACAGTTCCTGCGGCATAGTGATGTCCAGAATGTGGATCCACTCCGCCGATTTGTTCGAGTGATAGTAGTCGATATCATTGCGGATGTAGCGTCCCAATCCGATCTTGCCGCCCGAATACAAAAGCTGCGGATTGCTGGCGAGCATGCCCTTGTAGCGCGGTTTCGCGTGGCGGTACGCTTTCGGCAGCACCGTTACCGGAAGTTTCGGCAGTTTCACGCAGTCGGAGGCGTAGTAGGCGAATCCGAGTTTCAGCCGCATATAGTCGAAAAGCGCCGGAGCGATGTCGTCGTTTTCGCTGTAGCGCAGCGTGATGCCGTCTTTGCCGACTTCGAGGATCCAGCCGCGTTCGAGACTCCGGTCGGGGATCGCGGCGAAGGCGCCCGGCGTCGGTTTGACCTCGGGGACCGCTTTGATCGGCAAAGCGACGCCGGTGAGTTTCCACAGCCACCCCTGCCACATCGACACGCTCCAGCGCATCACGGGATCGGCGTTTTCGGGGATCAGCAAATGCGTCAATTTACCGCCGTCGGGCAACGCGATCTCGCCGCCGATCCGCGGATACGCGGGGACGACCCGGAGGTCCGCAAAACTGATGTTCGCTCCGGCGGCGGGGGTGATCAGCACCGAGCAGAGTTCTCCGTAGTAGTCCACCTTCTGCCAAGTCGGCTTGGCCGTGAACTTTTTGCCGGGAGCGAAGCGGAAGCTCCCCTTGTCCAGTTTTACCCGGCCCGTGATGTGGAACGCGGGCGCGGGGACCGCCGGATCGATGCAGAACCCCAGCCGGAGCGCGTCGGCCGGTTTTTTCGCATACGGCGCGGGGAGCGGGGAGGGAAAACTCAAGGTCGCTTCGCCGGCGGGGTTTACGTCGAGTTTGAAGCACTCTTCGCCGGAAACGTAGCGGGCGCTTTTCTCCGAGAACGCCGTCCGCGGAGCGTCGATGAGGAGACACCCCTTGATGCCGGAGATCTTTCCGTGCGTATACACCGGAATCAGTTTGTCGGTACAGCGGGTCACGCTGACGCCAGAATCGACATAATCCGCACCGGACGCCGCCAAAGCTCCCGCCAGCATCGCCATCAACCACATCCGCTTCATCGTCGTGTCCCCCCTTTCGGAATCGATATTGAATTATGCGCAAAATCGCAACGTTACCTGATTGTAGCGTCTTATTATAAGACCCTTTCGGTAAAATGTCAATGAAATCCGGCAAAAAATCGCCAAGCGGTGAAAAGCACCTTTCGTCAACTCTTGCCATCCGCCCCCCCCTGCCTCAAAAAATCCCGAGTTAATTGAAACTACAACCCATTTGAAATTAACTCAATTTTTCCATTCTCCGGAGAATTTTGAAAAAATCATTCTCCAGTGACCCGCATTCCGTCTTCCGATCATTTCGCCGCCGGGATCTGACTCCAGCTGGTGGTGTAGTTGGGCGTGAGCATGTCACGCCGCATCTGCCACGGCTTTGCGATCCCTCGGAGAGATGGGAGATCGTTCCGCGGTCATATATGGCGTCGATCTTGCCGAGTGTCTTCGACAGCGGGGATGAAGATCCCCCGCAGCTTCGGCGTGATCGCCGACAGCATCCGGCCGGTGTTGGCGGTCGGCGAGCCGAATGGTCGGAACAGGGCGAATTTTTCAGCCGGAGGACGCCGCATCCCGCCGTTTTCGCAACTTTTTCGGCAACTTTGGATCTCGGTGTTAGAAAAAACGCAGTTCGGCGGCTAAATTAAACCGCGCTTCGATTTCAAAACAACGGGGGGACCGGGGGCGAAGACGCGCCGAGCTGCAAATCGTCGCGACCGGAAACGGGCCGACCGTCCCGGCGGCAGCGACGGGGTGGTGCCGTACTCCAGCAGCCATCTCGACGGGGCGGCGAGCGAATTGATCGTCCGCTCGGGACACAGCGTTCACCGCTGTCCCGGCGCGATGCAGGAACTGCTCAGGATCCTCCTGCTCCATCTGCGGGAAAAGTAGGCGGACATTCGCCCCTGCCGCCTTCACGACCGACTGGCCCCTGCGACAGGAGAGGAAGCCCACATCGAAATCCGAGCGCTCAACCGAAACAGGGGGCTGTTCCGGCAAAAACGCACACGGACTTTCGCGTTTTCGGGGCGTTTGCCGATTCGTGGAGTTTTTGACGCGACCCTGCGGTGAGTGAATCAGCGCGAGTTTACTCCTCTTGAGTTCGACATGGTAATGAAAAACGGTACATTTTCAGCGTCGAACCGGCAACTTTAACTTGCCCTGCATTCAGCAGTTGGGTATCATCGCGCTCTCGGAGCCTGAGCTGCGCCGACGGCGATCCGCATCAGCGCTCCATCTTGGCGAACACTTCCACGAGTTTGTCGTAGGTCATCGGTTTGAGCAGGACACCCGTGAACAGTTCGGTTCGGGCATCACGATCAAATTCCGAGTCGGCCGTTACCGCAAAGACCGGAAGACCGCTGAAGCGTGAATCGGCGCGTAACCGCTCGATGAACTCAAGACCGTTCATTACTGGCATCCAGAGATCGGAAAGGATGAAGTCGTACGGACGCCCCGCCTTTACTGCCGAATCAAGTTTCGCAAGCGCCTCTTCGCCATCGCACGCAAGATCGATGGCGGCGACACCGATTTTTTTCAGAAAGGCGTTCAGG
>CACZPY010000055.1 GCA_902783135.1 uncultured bacterium | reverse complement strand
GCCGCGTGCGGATGCTCCGCTCCGGCGTAAACCTTGAGCTTGCTGAACTGGGCGCGACCCAGACGGCCGTGCGGCATCATGCCCCAGACCGCCTTCTTGATGATCTCTTCGGGGTTCTTCTCGCGAAGTTCCTCGACGGTCGTCTCGTAGTAGCCGCCGCGGAACCCGGTGAACGTCGCATAGGTCTTGCGCACTTCCTTGTGTCCGGTAAAAACCGCCTTCGCCGCATTGACGACCACCACGAACGCGCCGGTGTCGACATGCGGAGTATAGGTCGGTTTGTCCTTGCCGCGCAGCGCGTTGACGATCTTCACCGCCAGACGGCCGACCGGCATTTCGGAGGCGTCGAACACGATGTGCTCGCGCTGGATCTCGCCGACCTTCGCCAAATAAGTCTTCATGATTGTTGCACTCTGCTTTTTGAGTTTTGAAAAACCCCCGTATCCGCACCCCGGAGCCGCCGCCGTTTCGCACTCGGCGCCAACACCTTGCGGATACTGCATCTCGCTTCCGCCGCCCCGGGAATGATCACGGGCGCGATGATCGGGATACGCCCCTCGACCGTTGCCTTTGGGATCGGCAGACATATAACATACCACCGAAAGTGCGGATTGTCAAGCGTTTTTCCGCGCGAAGAGCTCGCGGTACTCTTCCAGCAGTATTTCCGCCATGCGCCGCCAGTCGAACTGCCGGAGCACGCGGCGGCGTCCGGCTTCGCCCATCCGCACCCGCAGCGCTTCGTCGTCCCACAACGTTTCGGTGGCGGCGACCACGGCGTCGACGCTCTCCGGCTCCACGGCGAATCCGGTCTCGCCGTTTTCCAGCACTTCGGGGGTGCCGTCGAGCGCGAAGCCGATCGCGGGGATGCCGCATGCCAGCGACTGCACCACCGCGCGCGGCAGTCCTTCGCGCAGCGACAGATGCCACAATAGTTCGCCCTGCGCCAGATAGTCCGCGACCGTGTCGGGCGGCACCAGCCCCGCGAAGTGGAAGCGCCGTTCCAGCCCCGCCTTCCGGATGCGCGCGATCAATTCGTCGTGCAGCGGACCGTCGCCGACGATCAGAAAGTGGGTGTCGGGGTAGCGCGCGGCGATCCGCTCCGCCGCCGGCAGCACGAACTCGTAGCCCTTGAGCGGGAACAACCGCGCCACCGTGACGATGGTGCGGACGCCGTCGGGAATACCGAGGCGCCGCCGCAGTTCCATGTCGCGCCGCGCCGCCGCGAAGCGCTGCGTATCCATGCCGCTGTATACGACCTTATAGAGTTCCGCCGGGGCGACGCGCTCCGCCACGCACTGATCGATCATCGCCTGTGCGACGGAGAAGATGCGATCGCTCCGCCGCGCCGCGAGGCGCTCCAGCAGGATGTAGAGCCGATTCCGGTACGCCTTTTCGTGCGGATGGAACGCCTGACCGTGCACCGTGTGCACCACCACCGGCACCCGCGCCGCCCGCGCCGCGAAGCGGCCGATGATGCCCGCCTTGGAACTGTGGGTGTGGACCACGTCGAAGCGGTGTTCCCGGAAGTAGCGTTTCAGCCGGAAGTACGCCTTGAGATCGTTCACGACCGAAAGTTCGCGCACGAGTTCGGGGAAGACCGTTACCTTGAGCCCGTCGTTCACCGACTGCTTGAGCAGTTCCCCTTCGCGTCCCGGCGACGGACCGGTTACGAGTTCGCACTCCTGCCCCGCCTCGCGGTGGCCGCGGATGGTGAGCAGCGTGTTTTCCTGTGCGCCGCCGACGATCATGCGGGTGATGACGTGGCAGATCCGCAGCGGTCTGACGGCGGAAGATTTTTCAACGGATGAATTCATGTTCCCAGTTTTCCGGACGGATGCTCCACGGAAAACGGCGGACCGTGCGTCTGCCGGAGCGCTCGTCGACCGTCACCGTTCGTCCATCGTCGCCGTCACTTACGGCGACGCTGAAATATAATTTAGAGCCGGGATCGAAATAGTCAAGAAAAAAACCGTTTTTGCCGGGCGTGGTGCGGAAAAGATCGCGGTGCGCCGCCGGAGTTTCGAAGGCGGGAGATCCCGCGGCGGCGTTTCCCGCTTTCCGCGCCGCCGCTTTTTCCGGGAGCGGCCGCAGCCGCCGGATCTTCATTTCCCGGGAGAGATATTCCAACGCGGCACCGCCGATCCCGCGCGCGCCGCTCGTCCCCAGCACTTCGACCTCGCGGATGCCCCGCGCCCACAGGAACTCCGCCGCCGCCCGGGCGCCGTCCGCATCGGGCAGGTTCACGATCACGCCGTGACGACGTGCCGGTTCGGCGACCGCCACCAGCGCGGGGCGGCCGTTCGCCGCCGAACGGACCAGCAGCGCCGGCGGCAGAAAAAACGGATACGCGCACACGCCCACTGCGATCAGCGCCGTCGACGTCCATGCCGCGATCCGCAGCACCTTCCGACGGGCGCGCAGCGCCGTCAGCAGCGCCAGCACATAAAGCACGCCGATGCTCCAATGCGGCGGCACGGCTCCGACATCGGGGAAGTTTTCGCCGAAGAACGCCGCGAAGTCCCGCAGATACCGGAACGCCAGTTCGAAGCATGGCGCCGTCAGGCGTCCGGTGCCGACCGCGCCCGACAGCAGTTGGAGGAAGAACAGCGCGAAGTACCCCGGCATCAGCAGCGCCAGCAGGATATTCGCCGCCAGCGCGCCCGTGCCGATGCGGTGGGTGTCGGTGTGCAGCGAGACGGCGGCTCCGGCGAGAAATGCCGTCGCCGCACCGGCGGCGAGCGCCGTCAGGCGCGATCCCGTGCGCGCCGCGAACTCCGCCGGACGGGAACGGCAGACGCCGGGGACGAGATCCGCCGCCTCCCGGCGCGGGAAACGCCGCCGGTCCCCGCGTTCCGCCAAGAGCAGCAGCGCCGCCGTGATCAGAAACGAATACTGCGCGCCGGAGAAACTCACGATCGCGGGATCGGCGACGAGCAGCAGCGTCGCCGTCCAGCACAACACGTCGATGCCGGGCAGACGCAGCAGCGCCATGCGCAGCAGCGACCACAGCGAGACCATCACCCCGGCGCGTACGGCGGGCGTACCGGCTCCGGTGCCGAGGACGTACATCCACACGAGCGCCACGAGCAGTCCGTAACGCCACCGGAACGGCAAGGTGCGCAGCAGCCAACCGAAGCAGAGCGCCAGCACCGCGACGTGCATCCCCGAAACGGAAAATATGTGGACGATCCCGGCGGCGGCGAATTCCCGCAGTTCCGTCGCGGAGCCGCCGGAGGCGACCCCGCAGTAGAGCGCCGCCGCCAGACGCCGCGTCTCCGGGCGGGTCACGCCGCGGAACAGGACGCCGAGCAAGGCGTCGCGCCCGTCCAGGAGACGGCTCCGCAGCGTGTTTTCGCGTCCCGTGACGCGCCACGATTCCGCCCGGCACACCGCGCGGACGCCCTGCCGGGCGAGCCGCCGGAGAAAGCGGTCGTCGCCGGAAGCCGCCTCCCGCTCCAGTTTGCACAGCGTGCCCTCGACTTCGCAGCAGCTGCCGAAGCGCCCCGGGAAAACTCCGGCCGGCGCTTCCGCCCGCACCTCCGCGCCGGGATGAAAGCGGTACACCGTCCTTCCGCCGTCCGCGGTGAATTCCCGCAGTTCCGCCCGCAGCAGCCGCGGCGTTTCTTCCGGGGAAAGCGCCCCCGATACGCGGGGATCGGTCAGCACTATTTTCATGCGGGCGGCGACGGGACGATCCCCGCCCGGCGGCATTTCATGATCCGTATCGCGCAGCACCGCCGACAGACCCACCGCCGCAAACGCCGTCAGGGCGAGGATCGCCGCCGGGCGCCGGAATTTCCACATCCCGAGCGCCAGCAGCAGCGCCGCCGCCCACGGCGGCAGAAAACCGCCGACCGTCGCAGCAGCCGCGAGCGCTCCCGCAACGGCGGCAACCGCCGCCGGGGGCGTCATGGACACGTCGGCGGCGAAGGGGTTTTCGTCCGCCGCGGGGTCAACCGTTCCACGAGCAGTATCAGCGTCACCAGCACCAGTGTGCCCGGTTCGATGAGGAAGGCCTTGCCCAATCCCCAGCGGTCGCCGGCGACGCCCATGATCCAGGTGAAGAAACCGCATCCCGGTATCCCCGCGCAGGAAAGGTAGATGAAGATCAAGGTCGGATCGCACTCGGGCATCCGGTCGGTGCAGTAGACCTGCCACGCCGGCCAGAAGGGTCCGACGCTGATCCCGCCCAGAAACAACAGCAAGAATAGCGGCGCCAGACTTCCGGAGCCCAAAAACGGCATCCCCGCCAGCACCGGCATCCCCAGCAGGGCGCAGCAAAGCAGCGAGTGCCACAGATGGCGCTGGCGCACCAGCATCCCGGCGACCATCCTGCCGACGAACATCCCGGCGGCGATCGCGGCGGTGCCGACGCCGCCCGCCCATGCTCCGGCGGAGAACTCCATCCGCACGAAACTCGCCGCCCAGAAGGTCAGGCAGAACTCCATGCCGCCGCCGAAGAAGAGCCCGGCGAAGAAGAGCCAGAAGCGCGGGCGGCGCAGTATTTCGACGCTCCGTCGCCAGACTTCGGTGTTGCGGGCAACCTTCGCCTCCTCGGGATAGGGGCGACGCGACGGCAGCCACAACAGCAGTACGGGGATGATGCTCAACACCCCCGTCGCCGCGACCACGAACCGCCAGTTCGCCCCGCGCTCCAGCAGCGCGCCGATGCCGAGGACGCAGCAGAAGGTGCCGACCGACCAGAAACTGTGCGCGATGTTCACATAGCGCCCCGCCTCCGCGGGGTGGAGCTGCTGTACGAACGGAGTGGCGATCCCTTCGAGCGTCCCTTCGCCGATCCCCGCCACCATCACGAGAAGCATGAGCGGCAGGTAGGAGTTCGTCAGCGCCGACAATGTGATGCCGCAGCCCATCAGCGCCACCGCCGCGCCCAGAGTGCGCCGCTTGCCGAAGCGCCCAGCGACGAAGCCGCACGCCAGCATCGCCGCCAGCATGCTGATGCTGCGCGCCACATGGAGCAGTCCGCCCAGCCCCATGCCGCCGGAATCCAGCGGGAAGCCGAGCGAACGCGCGAGTTCGATCATCACCACCGGGATCACGAAGGAACATCCGGAGTAACAGAAGAAACTCCAGTAGGCGGCGTGATCGTATCGACCTATCTTCAGCACGGCGAAGTTTCCCCCCTGCGGGACGGCGTCATCTGCCGTGACCCAGATCCTTGCCGGAATCGCGGACAAGTTTCTGCACGTAACGGAGCGATTCCAGGTATTCTTCGAACGTGTTCAGGTGTTCTATTATCACCGGCATGTCCGGCGACACGGCGTGCGCGAGTTCGAGGTAGTGCACGAGGTCCAGATCGCCCGCGCCGCAGGGCGATTCGATCAGCCGCACCGTGAGCGGGATTTCCAGTTTGATGTCCTTGATGTGACAGCTCTTGGTCAGCGGCCCCAGCAGTTCGAAGCAGTGGTCCAGAAACTCCCGGCCGAAGAGCAGTTTTTCCGGCGAGTTGATCATGTTGATCGCGTCCATGTGCACCGCGACCCGCGGGCGGTCGATCCGCTTGAGCACGTCGAGATAGTTTTCCGGCGAGTGCGGGATCATCCACGGCATCGGCTCCAGCGTGTAGAAGGTGTGCGTCGGCTTGACCTCATCGACGATCTCGCGGATGCCGTCGACGATCGCCTGCTGGAACTCGGGGTCGTAGTTTTCGCGGTAGCCGCCGGTCCAGACTTCGCCCGCGGCGCCCGTTATATCCACGCAGCATTCGGCGCCGACGTAATCGGCGAGTTCCAGCTGGCGTTTGCGCCAGTTCATCTTGTCCGCCATCGTCTCCGGGGTGAGCGGAACGGGCTTGTGCCCCCACGCGCCGACCTCGGCGATCACGAGGTCGTAGTCGCGGCAGGCGCGGACGTAACCGTCGATCTCCGCGTCGGAGTTCGTGCTGTTGAGCGGAAACACCACCGCGCCGATCCCGAGTCCCGAATACTTCGCCGCCCATTCGTTCGGAGACGACGTCCCGGCCTTCTTGTTGGAAGCGATACCCAAACGCATGTTTATCTTCCAAGATCACCGTTGAAACAAAAAACGAAGACACCGCGGCTCCGGAAAGCCGCGGCATCTTCTCGTTGTCATGAAAGACCTTTTCAGGCGCGGTACGCCGACAGCACCTTGTCGAAGGCTTCGACGAGGCGGTTGAGGTCCCGGCGCGGCGCCATCAGCCAGTTGAGGTTGACGCCCATCTGCTGCTTGCGGATCAGCTTCTCGGCCACGGCGTTGCTCTCGATGCGGTACATCTTCTTCGGCACCGACCACAGCGCCTGATCGTAGACCGGCTTGCCGCTCCAGGTGGGCATCACGCCGAGCGCGCCTTCCGCCTTCATCGCCTCGCGGATCTTCAACATGTCGATGCCGGG
>CACZPY010000054.1 GCA_902783135.1 uncultured bacterium | reverse complement strand
CGCGCCGATTCGTAGCCGCCGGAGACGAAATCGTTGGCCGGACTGAAATATCCGTAGTAGCCGGTCGAGTTGTAGAGCACCCAGGTACGGCGATAGGGCGAGTGCCATTTGATCTCCAGTCCCGGCCCCGCCTCGAGTTCGCCGGGCACGCCGACGAAGCAGACGTCGCCGACGGCGAGAAGCTGCACTTCCAGTTCGGTATTCTTGAGTCCGCGCAGTTTGGGTATGCGCTTTTCGTCCGGTTTGTCGGCGCGCAGCGCGGCTTCGAAACGCCTGATGGAGGTGTGTATCTTCGGATCGTCCATCCGGAATTTCGCGGGATTGCGGCTCGCGTCGATCATTCCGTGCACGGTTGCCCGCGCCAGCGGCCCCGCCACCAGATCCAATGCGGAAAAGCCGAGTTCGCTGGCGATGGGGAACTGATCCCCCGCCGCTCCGGTGGTGAAGACCGGAAACGCCCCGGTGGACTCTTCCACGAGTTCGCGGTAACGCCCCGGATAGTCGGCGCTGATCGCGAGCCCGCCCGCTCCGGGAGCGTGGGCGACCAGCGGATGGGCGGCGTAGTTGCCGATCACCGCAAACGGACGGGATGTCCCGGCGCGGTTGAAGAGCAGAATCCCGAGTTCCCTGTCCGTCGTTCCGTCGGCGAGCGGTTCCAGCGAACGGTGGTGCGGCAGAAAGCGGCAGACGTTTTCGGGTCCGCAGTAGCGGCGGTTGGTGTTCACGTCCACTTGCTCCGAATAGAAACTTGCGGTCACTTCGGTGAAATTCCCCCGCACCGCCGCTTCGACCGCCGCCAGCGTATTGGTCACCAGTATTCGGCAGGCGATTTCATCCAGCGCGTTGGCGCCGGTTTCCCGGGTATGCGGGCCTTCGTGGGTGTGGGTGCAGGTCAGCATCACGTCGGCTTCGGTGCCGCCGATGAGTTCCGCGCATCGGCGGCGAAGTTCGGAGACCACCGACATTTCCAGCCCGATCAGATCGAACGAGAGCAGCAGCGCCTTCTTTTCCCCGTCGTCGAAACACAGTCCGCTCGCCTTGAGATCGTCGTGGACCGACTCGGAAACATCATGCGAACCGTATCCAGCCAGCAGAGTTCCCACCGGAGGCGTGACGATTGCCGATATAGTCGCTATCTTCATATCATTCCGTACGTTGTATTTTGATATGTCATATCGCTATTTCCGGGATTTCCCGGATTTCTTCCGTTCGGGTCCGGGCTCCGCCGTCGCCGCCGTGTCGGGTGCGGCCTCGCCGGGCGAATGACCGTCGCACTTGATCAGCACCACTTCTCCCAAGTATGCCGAAACCGGTTTGGCGCGGGCCCTTATCGACAGGTACACGTCGTACTCCTGCTCCGGATGGCGCGGGTCGAAGAAGTGGCTCAGCTGGGCGTTCATGGACAACCTTACTCCGCCGAGCCACAGCACGCATTGCGGATACAGCCGGGTGCGGCCGATGTAGTACAGCCGGAACCCCTTGCCGACATTCTTCTGGATCTCGTCCCGCCGCAGCACCCGCGTGTTCTTCATCGCCACGAATCGGTCGGAGCCGCCGACGGCGCAGAGGCGCAGCTTGGGAGTCGGGATCTCCGCCTTGGTGCGGAGATTGAACCACATCGAGACGCCGAAGGGCGCCTTGGGATCGTCGGAGTACGCGCGGACGTTGAACTCGGTATATCTCCGGTGCGTGGGTATCTGCCGGTGCACCGCTCCCGGCCGCAGCGGACGGCGGATCCGCAGCGCCTTCGGCTTGCGGGCGGCAAATTCGAAGAAATCCACTCCGTTCAGGACGCGCCGGGCGTACAGGTTGTCGAACAACTTCTTGCGTTTGTCCGGATCGGTCTCGAAGGCGGTGACACGCTCCGTGGCGGCGGCGATGTTTTTCCGCACCCGCGTCAGCACGGTGTCGAGGTCGAACTCCCGGCGCTTCGGGAGACGCGGCCACACGCTCAGGATCGCCTCGTCCAGATTCACGCGGGCGGATTTTACCGCCGCCAGCGCTTCGGTGTCGTCTTTGACCAGTTCCTCCATCGCGTCGAATTCTTTCGTCCAGCGCGACAGATTCGCGGCGTTTAGGTAACGGTACGCCCCGTAGGGCAGCCCCGTCCACATCAGCCCGACCGTTTCCTCCGCTTCGCATTGCTCCAGTTCGCGCCAGTAGGCGATCATCTTGGGCGCGGCCTTGCGGTAGGTGTGCTCCATGTACTCGACGACGAGTTCGTCCACGTCCAGTTCCACGTCGTCGGCGAGGCGCGAGAGCAGATAATAGCGGAGGTCGCTGAACGCCGTTTCGCACTGCCAGGTGTAACCCAACTCGGCGGTCAATTCGACCACTCCCTGCTTTTTGAGATAGCGCAGCGTCTTCCCGAGCTGCCGGATATCCGCGATCAACGGCTGGATCGTGGTGTCGCGCGGATAGACGGTCGGATAGATCTGCACCCGCACCTTGCGGAATTTCTCGAGCGACGACTTCAGTTTTTCCTGCAGCGGCGCGTTGCTCGGGTGGTCGAAGGGCTTGAGATAGTTGTGCCACAAGGGAGCGTAACCGATCATCAGGTTGTCGGGCAACCGGCGGATGCACTTCGGGACCTCGGCGGAT
>CACZPY010000053.1 GCA_902783135.1 uncultured bacterium | reverse complement strand
CTTCAGGAACGCCCCGGAAAGATAGATCAGCGGCAGAAGATCGTCGATGATCACCGACACTCCGGCGGAAAAATGTCCCGTCTCGGCGGTCGAGCAATAGGCGGGGAGGCTTCCGGCGTCGAACCCGTAGAGCGCCGAGGTGATCTCCCCCGCGCGTTCCCGCACGGCGGCGGGGACCTCCGGCAAGGACGCGGGCAGATGCTCCGGCAGCTCCTTTCGCAGCCGCTCCAGACGTTCGCGGAACGCTTCCGGCGATTCGCCGGGGGCGATCGGCAGACCGCGCTCGTCCGCCCGACAGAGGAATGTCAGGTCATCGGCCTCCGGCGGGCCGTCCGGCGGAAGGATCGTCTTCATGGGATCGGCAGGGAGACGACCGTCACGATGCGCTGGTAAAGCTGCACCACGCTCCTGCCGAGCGGCCCGAAGTCTCCGCCCAGCGAGTAAACGCAATAGGATGCGGCGAAAACCAGCGGCAGGACGGAACACATGAGCACCACATATTCGAGCAGCACGCCGCGCCTTTTCCGGATCCCCTTCATTTGAGATGCCGCGTCCAGTTGAAGACGGGATCGCCGGGAATGCCGGAAGCGACGATCTTTTCGCGCACCTTCCGTGCCGAATCCGGCTTCATCGGATCGTATTCCAAAATTATCTTCTGCTGCTTCATTCGGAACTCCCGCCACTTTCCGGCGAAGTCGCGCATCTGCGCGGAGACCTCCGGAGAGACCGGCGCGAAGAAGAAGTAAGCGGTTCGGGCAAGAAAATACTGCCGGTCGTCCCGGTGCCGCGAAGCGATGCTTTCGAAGCATTTCAGCACCTTCGGGCGGGTGTCGAGCACCTGCCGGTAATAATCCCTCGTCCGCTTCATGCGCCCCTGCAGTATCCACCGGTTCTGCGGCAGATCGAACCACAGCAGCGCCTCCGTGATGCCGCGGTACATATCCCTGAGGATGACGCATTTGGGGATGACCTTCATATCCGGGATGAGATCGGAGGCGTACAGATTGACGCTGGAATGCACCGTCTGCTGGAGCACCTCGTAGAAGTAGCGCTCGCCGAAGAGCTCCTCGTAATCCTGCGGCATCCTGCCGGAAGGATCGGCGCGCAGCGCGGCAAGCTCGATGGTCTTCTCGATCTTCCGCTCGTCGGAAAAGAGGGAAACTTCGTCCGGGATCCTGCCGATCGAGAGCGCGTAGTTGCCCAGCAACCGCTGCAGTCCGATCCAGTGTTCCCGGCACCGCAATTGCTCGCGATGGTGGAACGCCAGGTGTTCCCGCAGTTTGTAGAGCTGCGATATCTTCACGCAGTCATCGGGGCGTATCAGCTGTACCGGCTTGATATCCGCGATGCGCAGATCGAAAAGCGCCTGATCGTTTTTCCGCAGGTCGTCCAGATTCTTCTGCACCATCCCCAGCAGGAACATAAGTTCGCGGATGTAGATCCGGACCACGCCGGTGGTCTGCCGGTACTGCGGCGCGAGATCGCCGATGAATACCTGCAGCGTCTCCGCGTCCGGCTCGGCGGCAAGTTCGGTCAGCCGCCGGTTGATCTCCGCCAAGATCCGGACGTTCTGCTCCTGCTGCTTGATCCTGGTCTGCAAATGGTCCAGCATCGGGCGCATATACTCGGGGTCGTTTTTCAGACACTCCGGGATCTTTTCCCGCCACGGCTCGAGTTTCCGCCAGTTGCCCAGAAGCATGGCCAGCGAAGCGTTGGGCGAAGTATCCATCGCATATATCCCGTTCAGGACGTCGAGCACTTCCTTGGCGTGCACAAGCTCCTTTTTCAATGGCTCGGAGTTCGGGTCGGCGGGGTTCCACGACTCGGGATCGCCGATCTCCAGCGCCCCGTAACGCTCCGAAGCGGCCCGCCACTGCGCGTTCTTCAGATCGTCGCGGAACTGCAGCACTCCGGCGTAAACCCGGCGGTAACGCGGGATCTTGGCCAGATATTCATGATACTTCTTTTCATAGCGCAGAAAACCGCGCGAATCGGGCATCTTCTGCAGCACCCGCTCGGCAACGTCGTACTGGTGGCGGAAGAGGTAGAAATCCACCGCGGAGATTACCGTCTCCGTCGTCGGCGAAGAGAGGTAGAAGATGCCGAAACCGAAGAGCACCAGCAGCACGGTAATGCCCATGATCAGCACTTTTTTGCCGATATACGTTCGGGTGTGGATCACGCTGCGATCCAGAAAACGGTAATCGAAATGCGCCACGCTGATCTCGTCGGAGTCCATCAGCATCCGCTCCCGCCGGCCGAGCCGCTCGCCGTTGACGAAAGTCCCGTTGGAGCTGTGCAGATCCTTGATCCAGCTCTCCCCGTTGGCGGCGATCCGGATCTCGGCGTGGTGGACGGAGACCACATCCGAATCCAGCACGAGATCGTTGTCCGCTCCGAAGCCGATCCGGAACGGGCTGGTCTTGAGGTGGATCATCTGTCCCTTGTCCCTGCCGCCCATGACCTCCAGCCGGTGGTCTTCGCAACCGTTCGGCGAACGGCGCGGCGCCGGCAGGACGAAGAGCTCGGCATCGCCGATCGCCGCCCGGTCCTTTTTCCGCAGCACGCACTCGCGCAGCGGTTCGCCGCGCAGGTAGATCTTTTCGCCCTCGGCGGCGATCAGCTTCAGGTCGCCGCCGGAGAGCACCAGCTTCGCATGGTGCGCGGCGCTGCCGCCTTCCGCGTCGGGGAGGCGCCAGTCGTTGTCGGGGGCGGTGCCGATCGTGGTCTCGCCTTTAAGCTCGGCAACGCCCGCCGAGGCGATCAGTTTGCCGCGGCAGCGCAACTCCAGCCGGCACGGCGGAGGGGTCGTGCGCCGCCGGGAAAAAAGTCTGAGAAACGGGATGCGGCATCCCGGCGTGTCCGCGGCGGCGTCGGAGGCCGCCTCGGCCGCGGGCGTTTCCGCGACCGAACCTTTCGGCTTGCCGCCCCAGTGCTTGAATTTGAATTTCATCATAGATCGATCGTCCAGATATTTTCGGTGATCTTGATATGACGGTAATCGTCCGGTTTGGGGAATTTACGCAGGCATTCGGTCACGATCTCCTGCTTCTTCGCGATGTCCCCGCGCGAATCGTACATCTGATAGGCGAGACATTCCCGACAGTACCAGATCTGCTGACGCTCCCGGAACTCCCGCCACAGCTCCAGCGCGTCGAGCATCATGCCGGTATCCTTGTTGTGCCCGGCAGAGGAGAGCAGCACCGCGAAGCGCTCCTTCAACTCCTGCCAGTCGCAGTCGACCAGACTGCCCCGCATGTGCTCCAGCAGCGCCTTGTAGAAGTTGGTCCGCGAGATATCCTTCGGCAGCGCCCCGGGGATCTCCCACGAGGAATTCACCGCGTCGGGAGAGACGACGAAGCAGTTGAAGCGTTCGAGCACCTTTTCAGTCCGCCAAAAGTGGCGCAGCGGCACCTCTTTCAAAAAGATGATCTCCTGGTCGTGATAGCGCAGATAACTGACCTTCCCCTGCCACTGTAAGTTCCCGTCGGTGCGCTTGCAGTTGATGGAATAGTACGGATAGCCGCTGGCGTCGGCGGCATAGAATTTATCCTCCGGGAGCGACTGGAACGAAAAGCCCTGTTTTTCCGCCGCCATTACCCGCCACCGCGTGAAGCTCGCCTTGCGCGAAGTCACGAAACCGTCGGGAAGAGTGTTGACGGTGAGCCGCAGATGAAACGGCACATCCAAATTTTTGCCCAGCAGCGTCATGATCTCGCAGCAGTTGCCGTTCGTCTGCTTGCGGGTCATGCCGCACTGCGGGTAATAGATCATGAATTTTCCGGCGGGCTTGAGTTCGATCCGGAATTCCCCTTCATTGAAGCGGTTGTTCAGTTCGCCGGGCCACGTCACCGGGTTTTCCTGATACAGCTCGGTGTAGAGAAATCCGCCGATGACGACGAACAGTAGCACGATCACGCTGCCGGCGAGGAACAGCTTTTTCCGGCGCGTCTGCCGGCGCACGAAACTGCGCAGTTCCGCAAGTTCCAGCTCCGAAGCGTACCGGGTGTGGCGTTCTCCGGCCGGCGATGCGGCGGCATCGTCCTCAGTAAGTTCGTCCGCCGTCTCCTCGTCGCCGAGCGAAGCGTCGGCGGGGAGCCCTTCGTCCGCTTCGACGACGAACGACAGATCCGCCCCGAGCCGGACGTCGTCGCCGATATCGATGGCGCGGGTCGCTCCGGGCTCCAATTGTTCGGTGTTGACGAACACCGTTTCCGCCCGCGATTCCAGCAGCACCCGGTCGTCCCGGAGCGACAGCGCCGCGTGTTCGATCCGTATGTCCGAAGTCCCCGGACGGATGGCGGCGGCGCGGGATTTGCCAATCAGCAGACCCTCCGGCGGCAGTACGAAACTGCGTCCGGAAAGTTCCCCGCTGACGAAATGGAGCCGATAATTCCTTCCCTTCATCATATCACCTCAAAACAGCGGCACTCCGGCCTCCTTCATCTTCAGAAACACCGGAGTCAGAATGACGATGAACACCGCGGGCAGGATGAACAAGGCCATCGGCAGCAGCATCAGCGACGGCGCCCGCTGCGCCTTGCACTCGGCGATCGAAAATCTCAATTTGCGCATTTCCTTGCCCTGTATCTCCATGGTGTCGGTCAGCGACGCTCCCAGTTCGCTGCCCATCACGATGGCGGCGGCGAACGAGGTGAACTCCTTGATCTGGATCCGTTCCGCCATGTTCTGCAGCGCGTCGGTGCGGATCACCCCCAGCTCCATTTCGCGCAGCATGGCGGCGTACTCATCGGTCAGCGGCCCGGGGATGTTCAGCTTCACGTAAAAACGGATCGCCGCCGTGAAATCCAGCCCCCCCCGCATCGCCGAAGAGACCAGATCGATCGAAAACGGGATCGCGTGCAGTATCTGCGACCGGCGCTTTTCCACCTGATTGCCGATTACGATCCCCGGCAGGAACCAGCCGACGAACGCGGCGATCGCCGCCGCCACGGGGATGCCCATGCGTTCGCTTTTGGGCACGATCAGCGCCGTGACCGCGGCGGCTGCGACGGCGAGGAACAGCACGAGGAACCCCCGGGTGCAGCAGATGATCTCCGGCGTCAGAACGTCCATTCCGGCATAGTGGAGTTTCTTCTGCAGTTCGCGGGCGGCCTTCGGCGCCAGCCAGCGGCAGAATCTGCCCAGCCCGAGCAGATCCAAAAGCTCCGCCGGTCTGCCGCAGAGCCTAAAGAGCAGCGGCAGCGGAGCGCCGTCGGACATCCTGGCGTTCCGATTCTTCTTCCGCCCCTTGTCCGCCAGCACCTGAAACCACATGAAAGGCAGCAGTATCGCCAGAAACGTCAAAAAATACAAGAGCATATTCCGCATGGTGTCAGACCTTCACATCCACGATCGCCCGGATCACGATATAACCTATCACCTGCAACGTCAGCATGATGCCGATGGCGCACCAGCCGATCAGCGTCCGGACCATCGGCAGCATGAGTTCGTTGTTGATGATGAAAAGCAGTACGAAAGCGAGGAGCGGGGCCAGCGACATCGCCAGCGCCTCGAAGCGCCCCTGCGCGGTCAGCGCCTGAAGTTTCTGATAAAATTCGATCCGATCCTGAATGGTCTGGGTGATCCGCACCAGGACCTCGGCGAGACTGCCGCCGGACTGCAGTGTCAGCCGGATCGAGATGATCAGCAGCAGAAGATCCTCGCACGGCAGACGGTCGTACATCCGCTGCAGCGCATCGGGAAGTTCGAGGCCGAGGCGGTACTCCTGCAACACGATGGAGAGCTCCTCCTTCATCGGCCCGTCGCAGCGACGGGAAAACACCTCCAGCGCCTGCGGCAGCGCCTGCCCGGCGCGGAGGCCGCTGGTCAGCCCCATCGAAAGATCGAGTATGCTGCTCTCGAACTCCTTGGCGCGCTTTTTCACCTTGCGCGCGAAGTAGAGCCACGGCAGCGCGAAGCCGACCGCGACGGCGGCGAGACCGGCCGGCAGCAGCGCGTACCAGAGGAACACCCGGCAGAAGAGCATCACCGCCAGCGCTCCGCCCAGCAGCAGACCGGCCAGCGACAGCTGGATCTGCATCAGCATGCCGGGGGCGATGAAGTACCCGATGTCGTTCCGGTGTCCGGAGACGTTGGGCGCCTTGGTCCGGCGGTCGTAGTATTCCATGCTGAACCCGTTGACCAACTGGACGAGCACATAGATCAGCGCGCCCGCGGCGGCGAAGACCAGAAGATACAGCAGAGAGCGCTGGGAGATCGGTATCGGGTGCATCGCCTCACACCTCCGGCACGAAGACGCCCAT
>CACZPY010000052.1 GCA_902783135.1 uncultured bacterium | reverse complement strand
CGGATCGCCGAATTTTCCGCGCTGCCCGCCTCGACGGTGTTCGCCGCCGCGTTCGGCACCGACTTCCGCGCGGTCGTCGACGAACTGGCTTCCGGAGATGACGGCGGATTGTTCAAGAATCCGCGTCCGCAACTGTTCATGATGTCGCCCGCCGAACTGCTGAAGACCCTTTCCGGCGAGTGGCTGGCAGCCGTTGCCGTGCCGCCGGGGACCGCATGGAACGATTTCGGAAAGTACGACCTTCTGCTGTCGATCCCGGATCGCGACGAGGCGCTGTCGCGCCGCATTGCCAATACGATACCGGCACTCATGCCCGGGGCGCGCCGCACCGGCAATGTGATCTATCTGCCGGAAACGTCCGGCGCCGCGCCGGTGCTGGTGCTGCTGCCGCACCGGGTGCTGTTCTTTTCGTCGCCGCGCAGTTTCGACACCTTCTGCAGCGGATGCGCCGAAGTCGACCGGAACGGCAAATTCGCCCCCGCCGACGAAAATGCGATCCTGCGTCCAGCCGGGAAGACCCTCTCCGGGGAATTGCTTTCGGCTGCGCCGACCCGGCTCTACGAAAATTCCCACGGTGCGTATTTCATCGACACCACCAAGCTTAAACACGACTTCACGCTGGGCGGCAAAAACGCAGTCCAAGTCGATCTCGGCTTTTCCGCCGCCGCCGCGATGGGAACATGGCGGATCGATGACGGCATGATCCGCCTCTGCGAGGTTTCCACGGAAGAACTCTCCGCCAAAGTGTTCGATCTGACGGCGGGGTCCCGTCTGCTCATGCTCGCGGACGCGTGGTGGTCTCCGCCCGCCGCCGCGTCGCCGTCGAAGACAAACGTGAACACGGCGAAAAAGGCGGCGGCACAGGAAAAACTCCGCGCCGAAAGTGCCGCCTGCCGCATCCGGCTCGAACGCATACGGCGGCAAATCGCGGATCACGCCAAAACGCATCAGGGAAAATTCCCCGCAACGCTCCCTGCTGGGTCACACTGCGGCAAGGATGATTATGTGTACTTCGGACCGTTCGGAACGGCGCCGTCACCCAAGTTTCCGTTGGTCGCCGATCCGCCGCGCGGCGGCGCCCACCCGGGAACGGTCAACATCCTGTTCGTCGACGGGACGATCCGCTCCTTCGAATTTTCCGCCGACACGTTGAAGCGTCTGTGCAGTTATCTGCACACGGTTTACCGGTACAACGAAAAAGAACTGCTCCAGCTGATCGAACGGGCTTCGCAGTTGGATGAGTTGAGGACAAAAAAACCATGAACGAACATCCGCAAAGAGTCACCGACGATGTGGCAAAGGCCCTTGAGCGCTGTGCCGAAAACCTCTCCATCAGCGAATTTTCGCGCGTCACCGGAGTGCGCATCGAATTGCTGCGCCGCTTCATAAACCGGCAGGTCGGCATTATCCGCGCCGAAACGTGGGGAAAAATTTACCCGCACATCAAGCCGTTCCTCGTCGATCCGCAGGAACCGCCGAAAAATCCGCGCATCGGTTCGCCGTACCGTCGTCACCCGGAACTCGTCGCCATGGTGAGCGACCAGAAAGTGCTGCTCGACGTCATCGACGTACTTTCCCCCGCCAAGCGTCAGGAAGCGCTGGCGATACTCGGTTCCGGCGTACCGAAAGCCGCGCCGACGACCTACAAAAGCCTCAGTTCCGAGGAGAACAAACTGATGGGCGCCTACCTGGCGCTGCCGGACGATCAACGGGATCTGCGGCTCCGCAAATTGGTGGCGATGGGAGTGGAGGAAATACGGAAAAGCCGCCGGGAACTGCTCGGCTGAACCGGTCACGACTTATCGAAGGGGATGTTCCATGCGATTCGGATTCAAGACGAGCAATGAAGTATGCAGCGATTCGATATATGTCGATATCGAAGACGGCAAGATCGCCGAAGTGCAGTTCAACGGCGGATGTCCCGGCTCGCTGGCGGCGGTAAGCAAACTCGTCGTCGGCATGACTCCGGAACA
Organism: uncultured bacterium; assembly: GCA_902783135.1. Taxonomy (GTDB): domain Bacteria; phylum Verrucomicrobiota; class Lentisphaeria; order Victivallales; family Victivallaceae; genus UBA1784. Next base: position 1,856 of record CACZPY010000052.1, on the reverse strand, counting down.
GGCGATCGGCATCTTGGGCGGTATCCGCTGCGGCGGCAAAAGCACCAGTTGTCCCGATCAGCTCGCCCAAGCGCTGAAAGCATATCTGCGATCCGGCAAGAAGCAATAACGCCTTTCCCGACAATGGGACGAAAAACCGCCACACGGCTTCCCTGTGTGGCGATATTCGACGGTACCGTTCTCCACGGTAGTTGCAAAAATCATCGGATGTTTTCGGCGCGGCGGATATACATATCCTGCTCCGACTTCGCCATCTCGGTAAAGCGCACGTTCCAACCGCAGACCCGCACCTGCAGCCCGCGGTAATTTTCGGGGTGCGCCTGTGCTTTGCGGAGCGTCGCCGCATCGAAGATATTGAAGTGGATCGCCGTACCGTCATGCTCCAGAAAGACCCGGATCAGTTTCTTCCAAGCCGCTATTCCGTCTTCTCCGCGCACCGCGGAAGGATGCATCATCACGTCGAGCGGGATATCGCCCAGCACTTCGGCGGAACTCGCCGCGATCGCGGAGCGGATCAACGATGTGACGCCGGAAATATCCATCCCCATCACCGGCGAAGCGTTCTTTGACATCTCCTCCCCCGCGCGGCGCCCGTCGGGGGTGGCGCCGGTGCGGATGCCGCCGTCAAGAAACTCGCGGGCGGAGTGCATATCCGCCTTCCAGATCCCGCCGCGGGAGTTCTTCCTGCCGTTGATCCGCCTGCCGATGAAACGCGCCAGCCGCACCGCGATCCGGTCCGCGTCGGGATCGCCGTTGCCGTAGCGAACGGGACACCCCAACACCCGCTGCCGCAATTCTTCGAAGCCCTTCCAGTCGGCGGCGAGCGCCGACGCGAAGGTGTCGAGCGTCACGGAACGTTGCCGGTACACGAACTCGCGGATCACGCACAACGCGTCCACCGCCGAGCCGAAGCCGACATTCTGAAACACCGTATTGTTGTAGTAACTGCCGTTGTGAAAAGCGTCGCGCGCGACTTTGAGACTGTTCGGTACCGCCGCCGAAAAGACGTTGGTGGGGTTGATCTCGCTCAAATGCCGTTCGAACTCGTTGACGACCTCCATGTTCCGGGCGATGACCCAGTTCAGCTCGGCGAGGTAAAACCGGACGAACTTTTCGAAAGTCGTGAATTCGCGCAGCGGCGGCACCTCCGGACCGATGCGCCGTCCGGTCCTGCGGTCGATGCCGCAATTGAAGATCAGTTCGAAGGGCTTGAGCATGTTCACGAAGCCGCAGAGGGTATTGTTTTCGTTGTGCTCGCCCCCAGGCGAGAACTCGTAGCAGCCGTAAATATCGTATTTGACCGTATCTTCTTCGGCGATGCCGACTCCGACCATTCCGCGCTTCATCGACTCCTCGCCGACGAAGACGAGCGAACTGTTGCCGTGCCGGATCATCCGCAGCGCCGCCTCCATAAAACTGTCCGGAGTGTTGCGGGCGATCTTGAGCTGGATCTTCGGCGTCGGGATCGACAGTTTATCGAACTCCTCCAGTATCAGGTAGGACATCTTGTTGATCCGGCTCCGTCCCCGCGCATCGGTGCCGCCGAGATAAAACGGATGCCCCCAGTAGTTGTCGATCGACGCCCACTGCATCAGAAAATAATCGACCAATGCGCGCATCTCCGGATCCGTAAAGGTGCCGGATGCCAGATCGCGTTCGTAGAACGGCAGCAGCAGATTGTCCAGATTGCCGAGCGAACGCACCTGAAGCCGATCGATGTGCTCGCCGAACATGAAATACAGATAAACCAGCATCAGCGCATCGTAGAAGTTCTGCGGCGCTCCGTCGCGGAGGCGCCGCAGCGACTGCGCCGCAAGTTCGCAGCGCGGATTCGCCCGTTCCTCCGCGCGGGCGAT
>CACZPY010000051.1 GCA_902783135.1 uncultured bacterium | reverse complement strand
TGCCTCGGCGGGGCGACGTGGCGGGAGATTAAGCCGCCAGAGCAAACTCTTCGTTCGCAGTTGTTGTTTTAACCGATGATTAACGAGGCCAACGGTCATCCTCGGCATGCAACCGATCCCACCCCGGGCCGGTCGAATCCGGAACACCCCCAGTAGTGCGATTTGCAAATCCCCAATATAACGTGCTTTTGGATTTTGTCAACCGGCGGGGCGGATTTTTTTATGCAAAAAATCGCGACTTCCCTTGACGAACATCCCGCCCGTGCGGTATGAATTTTTTTCCCGATGACGAATGGTATTTGATTTTTGCTGCCGCCGGATGTAAATTAAGTTCCGTTGGGGTCCCCGTGCCGTGATGACAACTGCCGGGGAGTGGGCGTTTCCGTGATCGACTCGCAGCAGGAGAGTGTATGCCGCCCAAGGTATCTGTCGGCGTTCCGTTCTACAACAGCGAAACGTGTATCGAAAAATGCGCCCGTTCGCTGTTCGCGCAGGATCTGCGGGAAATGGAGTTCGTGTTCGTCGACGACGCGTCCACGGATGACGGCCGCTCGGTGGTGGAGCGGGTCTTGGCGGAGTTTCCGGAGCGCAGCGGGCAGGTGCGGATCATCCGGCATCCGGGCAATCTCGGTCCGGGAGCCGCGCGTCGGCATGCCTTCGAACAATTTACCGGCGAGTATATCATATTCTGCGATGCGGACGACTTCGTCGATCCGCGGATGTATTCGACGATGTTCCGCAAGGCGAAGGACGCCGACGCCGATGTCGTACATTGCGGCTATGATGTGCTCGACACGTCGGGGAAGATGCGCATCCTCGACACCGTGGAAGTTTCGGATATCCGCCAATACCGCCGGATGATCAACGATACCACCATCACGCCGTTCATGTTCACCCACATGTTCCGCCGCAGCATTGTGGCGGCGGGGGAGGTGTATGCTCCCGATTTCATCCGCTATTCCGAGGATCTGCTGACTATCGCGCAGCTGCTGCGCCGCTGTGAAATCGTCGCCTGCTGTCCCGAGGCCCTGTATCACTACATCCGCAATCCCGGATCGATCTGCCACACCAACAAATCGCGCAACATGCGGAATTTGCGCCATGTTCTGCGGTATCTCGACCGTACGGAGCGCGATGCGGAGATCCTGGAGGCGCGCAAGACCTACTGGCGCAATCTGGGGTTCCGGGCATTGCGGTACGGCACTCTTTCCGTCGGGCTGGCGGCAGCGCTCGCCCGGCGCTGCCGCAGCGGCGTGCTCGGCGACCGGCGGCTGAAGCTCAAGAAACGGCTCCGGCTGGCGGCGGTGCTGTACTTCCCCCGGCTGTTCGCATTTTCAAAAAAAAAAAAAAAATAGTCGGGCGTTCCTTGCACCGGAAACTCCATAAACGATCGGCGCGCGCCAATTGGCGCGCGCCGATTTGTCGAAACACTATTTTCCGTTTGGCTCTTGCCGGTCGTCAGCAGCCGGCGAGCGCCTGATCGAAGTCGGCGATGATGTCGTCGACGTTCTCGATGCCGACCGACACCCGGATCAGATCCGGCGACACTCCGGCGGCGATCTGCTCCGCTTCGGAAAGCTGACGGTGCGTCATGCTCGCCGGATGCAGCACTCCCGTGCGGACATCCGCCACATGCACGACGATCGCGGCGAGTTTCAGGTGGTTCATCACCCACTCGCCCGCCTTGGCGCCGCCCTTGACGCCGAAGGTCAGCACTCCGGAGCAGCCCTTCAGGTACTTTTTCGCCGTCGCGTACTCCGGATCGTCCTTCAAGCCCGGATAGCGCACCCAGCCGACCTTGGGATGTTTCTGCAGATGCTCGGCGAGGATCTGCGCGTTCGCGCTGTGGCGTTCCATCCGCAGCGCCAGCGTCTCGCAGCCGACCATGCTCAAAAACGCGTGCATCGGCATCATCGGAATGCCGTAGTCCCGCACCAATTGTACCCGCAGTTTGACCGTGAAGGGCATCGCGGCGAAATCCCTGGTGTAGATCAGCCCGTGGTAGCTCGCATCCGGTTCGGTGAAGCCGGGGAATTTACCGCTCGCCGCCCAGTCGAAGTCGCCCTTTTCGACCACGATCCCGCCGACGCTGGTCGCGTGACCGTCGATGTACTTGGTGGTCGAGTGGGTCACGATGTCGGCGCCGAAGTCGAAGGGACGGCAGAGCACCGGCGTCGGGAAGGTGTTGTCGACGACGAGCGGGATCCCGTGCGCGTGCGCCGCCGCGGAAAAGACCTCGAAATCCGGCACGATCAGCGACGGATTGCCGAGCGACTCCACGAAGACCGCTTTGGTGTTGGGGCGGATCGCGGCGTCGATCTCGGCGCGCGTCGCCTTGGTCGAGACGAAGGAGAATTCGATCCCGGCGCGTTTGAGCGTGTTGGTGAAGAGCGACACCGTGCCGCCGTAGAGCCCCGCCGAGGCGAGAATGTGGTCCCCCGCGCTCGCGAGGTTCATCAGCGAGAAGGCGTTTGCCGCCTGTCCGGAGTTGACGGCGACGGCGGCGACCCCGCCTTCGAGCGCGGCGATCTTCTTTTCGAACGCGGCGACCGTGGGATTGGCGAGCCGGGTGTAGAAGAAGCCTTCCCGCTTGAGGTCGAAAAGGTCGGCAACGCTTTGCGCGTCGTCGTACTTGTAAGTGGTGCTTTGCGCGATGGGCACGACCCGCGGGTCACCGTTTCCGGGTTCGTATCCGGCCTGCACCGCGAGCGTCTCAAGTTTCCAGTTTTTATCCATTTTTCCGATTTCTCCCGAGTTTCGAGTGGCTTTTCTATAAATTAACCCGTGAACCGGATAAATACAACGCGCGGCGGGTTGCGCGAACGGCATTTTCGGTGTAATTTATATAAACGACAATATGTTGACTAAAAAATTGAGATATGACATTGAGGTAGTGATCATGGAACTTATCAACAGCGGCATCAGCAATGCGATGGGCAACAGTTCGTGGATCCGGCGGATGTTCGAGGCCGGATTGGAACTCAAAAAGCAGTATGGAGCCGACAAAGTTTACGACTTCAGCCTCGGCAATCCCGATCTGCCGCCTCCGCCCGAGGTCAAGCGGGCGCTTACATCCATCGCCGGACACGCCGACGAGCCGTTTTCGATCGGCTACATGCCGAACGCCGGGTTCACCGAGATTCGCGAACTCGTCGCGCGGCGCGTTTCCGCCGAGCAGGGGAGGGCGATCCCGGGCGCGAACGTCATCATGACCTGCGGCGCGGCGGGCGGACTCAACGTCTTCTTCCGCGCGGTTCTGGAGCCGGGCGACGAGGTGATCGTGCCGACGCCCTATTTCGTCGAATACGACTTCTACGCCGGAAACTTCGGCGGCAAATTGGTCAAGGCGCCGTCGAAGGAACTCACGTTCGAGCTGGATATCGAGGCGTTCGAGCGGGCGTTTTCGCCGCGCACCCGCGCCGTCATCATCAACTCCCCCAACAACCCGACCGGCAGGATCTACACCCGTGCCGAACTCACCGCGCTGGCGGAACTGATCCGGGCGATGGAGAAAAAGTACGACCGCGCGATCTATCTCGTCAGCGACGAACCGTACCGCTTCCTGAACTTCGCGGGCAGCGAACTGCCGCCGGTGATGGGGCTTTTCCCGCACGCGGTGGTGATCGGGTCGTACAGCAAGAATCTGTCGCTCGCCGGTGAACGGCTCGGATACATCGCGGTCGATTCCGGTATCCCCGGCGTCGAAAAACTGATGGCGGCGCTGACGATGTGCAACCGCATCCTCGGTTTCGTCAACGCTCCGGCGTTGGGGCAGAAGATCATCGCGGAGTGCATCGACGCCGAGGTCGACCCCGGCATCTACCGCGAGCGGCGCGACGCGATGGCGCGCGTGCTCGACGCGGCGGGGATCGAATACACGATGCCGCAGGGCGCGTTCTATTTCTTCCCGAAGTCCCCGACCGCCGACGAGAACGTCTTTATCGAGGCGCTGCTCGAGGAGCGGGTGCTGGCGGTGCCGGGGCGCGGTTTCGGCCGTCCCGGATATTTCCGGGTCGCGTTCTGCGTGGACAAAAAGGTGATCGAAGGCGCGGCGCCGGGCTTCAAGGCGGCAGCGGCGAAGTTCGGTCGCAAGTGAGCAACTCGGGGGTTGGGCGAATATGTGGCAGGAGATCGGTGATTTCTGCGGCAGACACCTGAGTCTGCTGATCTATCCTCCGGCGGCGGTTTTGATCTCGGCGGTTCTGACCTGGGGGTGCGTCCGGCTGATGCCGCGCATCGGCATGGTGGATATCCCGCGGGGGCGTCATGCTCACGCCAAGCCGACTCCGTTGGGGGGAGGCATCGCGATCATCATCGCCTTTTTCGTGGTGAGCTTCGCCTTCGCGGTGGAGCGGCAAAGTCAGCCCGAACTGCTGCGTCTGATCGGTCACTTCGCGCTTCCGGCGGCGGTGATAACGGTCACGGGACTTCTGGACGACCGCTACGAATTGTCGTCGTGGCTGAAACTTCTGGCGCAGATCTTCGTCGGCGTCATGATCTACTATCTGGGCGGCGGTTTTTACAAACTCTTCAATTACGCGCTGCCGGTTTACGTCGGATTGCCGCTCACGGTCTGCTGGGTCATCGGCATCATCAACGCCTTCAATCTGATCGACGGATTGGACGGTCTGGCGGCGGGACTGTCGTGCGTGTCTTCGCTGACGCTGACGGTGTGGGGGATGATAATCGCGCCGAACGCCGGTTATACCACGCTGTCGATGATCTTCTGCGGCGCCTGCCTGGGATTCCTGTTCTTCAACTTTTCTCCCGCCAGGATCTTCATGGGCGATACCGGCAGTATGTTTTTGGGACTGTTTTTCGCCTTCCTGTGCAACAAATACACGTCGCGGGCGGTGACGCTGAGCGCGCTGGTCGTGCCGCTGCTGGCGATCGGCGTGCCGATCTTCGATGTCTTTCTGGCGATCTGGCGGCGGGTGGTGCGCCGCATCGCCGACCCGGAAGCCGCCGGGATCATGAGCGGCGACCACGATCATCTGCATCACCGGGTGATGAAACGTACCGGCAGTCAGCGCAAGACCGCGCTGCTGCTGTATCTGCTGATGGCGGTGATCGGCATCGGCGCGATATGCGCGGTGGCGCTGAAAGGAATATTCCCGGGCGCGATATACATCGTGCTGCTGCTGGGGGTGTTTCTGGCGATCCGGCTGGCGGATGTCGAGCTTCTGGACAGTTTCGGCTGCATCGTCAAGGGGCTGCACCGTCCCAACCGGCGTCTGCTGCTGGTGATCGCCCATCCGCTGATCGACTATGCATTGATTTCGTTCTCCTATGTGATGACGTATTATCTGTTCTTGGATTCCGAACTTGAGTTTCCCGGCGCCTACGGTTATCTGGTGTTCTGCATCCCGCTGATGCTGATCCTCTACGCTTACGGCATCTACGGCACGTATTGGCTCCGGGCGGGGATCAACCGCTCTTACAAGCTGTTCAAGATGCTGCTTCTGGGCGGGTTTTTGGAGCTTGCGGTGATTTGGGGGCTGGACCGGTATTGCGGTTTCTTCTCCGTATCTTCCAACGATTATCTTTACGGGGGGTTCGTCTTCTTCTTTCTGCTCATGCTGACCCTGGTGGCGGGGGAACGGTTCTTCATGCGCTACTTGGAAAGTTTCGGCCTGCGTTCCTTCTACCTGCGGGTCAAGGCGGTGGATGAGGATCTTATGAGCCTGGTGATCGTGGGCGGCGGCGTATCCTGCCGGTTGTACGTGCAGAATCTGTTTTGCCGCAACTATCTGAAGCGTCCGGCGAGGATATTGGGCATCGTCGACGACGATCCGGCGCTGCGGCATTTGAACGTATACGGTTTTCAGGTGCTGGGCAACACCGGAGATCTGGAGCAGCTGTACGCGGCCCGTCCGTTCGATATCATGGTGGTGACGACCGCGCTGTCCGAGGCGGCGCGGCTGCGGATCGAGGAATTCGTCCGCCATCATCCGGTGGAGATCGGTGTGTTCCGGGCGGATACCCATATGTGCATGCCGGACGATCTGGCGATGGCGGTGGAAAGTCTCGCCGAGCCGGAGATCGACGATTCTTCCGACAAGTGACCGCCGATGGAACGGATGGCGGCGTTCAGAAGATCGCTTCGTCCGTGTCCGCGTCCCCGGCTTCCGCGACCGCTTGGGCGAGGAACTTCATCGCCGCACTGACGGCGGCGCCGCCGAACCCCCTGCCGGCGAGAAAGCGCAGCGCCTTGGCGCGGCGCTTGCGCGGATCTTTTTCCCGCAGCAGCGCCGGCAGTTTGGCTTGAATGGCGAGCCGTGCCGCCTCCGGTTCCTGTTCCGACGAAGCGGCGACGGCGGCATTCACGAGTTCGGGCGCAACGCCGCGCTGCCGCAGTTTATAAGTGATGGAACGGGTGCCGTGCCCTCGGGACAGCCACATTTCCGCACAGTCCCCGGCGAAGAGACGGTCGTCTATATAGCGGCGTTTTTCGCACTCCCGGATCGCGGATTCCACTTCGTCGGCGGGGAACCCCGCACGCAGCAGTTTTTGGGTCAGTTCGCCGGAGGAATGGGCGCGCACCGCCAACAGCCGCATCGCCTTGTCCAACGCGGAAACTGGCTGGCGCGGCGGCATGTCAGTCGAGCTCCAGCGCGGTGCGGATGATATCTTCGCCTTTCATGAACCCCAAACTGCCGTGCGGCGCATCGGATTCGCTGAAACGCATGATCTTATCCGGGGCGAAATTTTCTCCGCAGATCGCCACCGGTACCGGCGTGGTGGTGTGTTTGCGAAGTTTTATCGGCACCGGATGATCCGGCAGCAGCGCGAAGTTGATCCCGGAGTCCGTTTGCAGTGCGTCGAGCACCGGGGCGACGATCTTCGCATCGAAATCCTCGATCGCCCGCAGTTTTAGTTTTAGGTCGCCGATGTGCGAACACTCGTCGATCGCCTCGATGTGCAGATATACGAGATCGAACTCCCGGATCGCCTTGATCGCCGCGGCGGCCTTGCCCGCGTAATCGGTGTCGAGGAACCCGGTCGCTCCGGGGACTTCGATCACCGCCATGTCGGTGCATTTGGCGATCCCCTTGATCACGTCCACGGCGCTGATGATCGCGCCGCGCCGCCCGGCGTAGACGTCGCCGAATTTGGGCAGATGCGGGCGCCGTCCCGGGCTCCACGGCCAAATCCGGTTGGCGGGAACCTCAAGACCGGCATTGAGCGGATGCGCGGCGAGAAATTTTGCCGCCGCCTCCTCCAGATCGATGAGGAATTTTACCGTTTCCGCCGCTTCTGGCGTCGCATCGGCGGGGGAGATCCGCAGCTCCGCGAGCGGCAGTTCCTGCGATGAATCGGGTTTGAAGTAGTTGATGCGGTCCGAGAAGCGTTTGCCGTGGAGCACCAGCAGATTCCGGTAACTGACTCCGGCGTGGAAACTCACTTCACTGCTTCCGAAACGCTGCTGGAGCGCCTCCATCAGCGCATGGCTGCGGTCGTTCGGGATGTGCCCGGCGGAGAAGTCCTTCAATATCCCGTCCGACGACACATAGACCAGATTGCAGCGGAACGCCACATCATCCGGACCGAGGACGATATCCTGACTGACCGCCTCGATCGGCCCGCGTCCGGGGTAGTTGTTTTCCGGATGGAAACCCAGTACCGACATGTTGGCGACGTCGCTGCTGGTGGGCAGTCCCGCCGGCAGGGTCAGGAACGTGCCGTTGACTCCGGCGGCGGCGATGCGGTCCATCGCCGGGGTATGCGCATACTCGAGCGGGGTTTTTCCTCCCAGCTCCTCCAACGGCGAATCTGCCATGCCGTCGGCCAGAAAAACTATTGCTTTCTTATTCATTTCATTCTGAGAAAATTATTGTTCGGATTTTATAAAGCTAATTTGCCGCGCGATGACGGACTACGATTCCAATGCGGTCAGCGCCTGTTCCGGAGTCACCCCTTCGATGCGGATGCGCTTGTCGCGCCCCGTGGCACCGGATACCAGCGTGACCGCCGCAGTCGGGAGTTTCATACGGGAGGCGATGAATTCGCGCAGTGCCGTGTTGGCTTTGCCGTCCACGGGCGGCGCCTGTATCGCCAGTTTCACCGCGTCGCCGTACATGCCGCATATTTGCGACCGCTTGGCGCCGGGCTGCAGATGCAGAGTGATCGTCGTGGCGTTGCCGTCACGCCTGAATGCTGTCGGATCGAGTTTCGCCATGGTCGGTAGTCGGTGCGGACGTTTCTGTTTCCGCCGCATCGGCCGACCCGTCCGGAGCGGACGGCGGCGGATCAAGTTCCAAAAGCGTGTTGATCTCGTCAACGGAGAGCGTTTCCCGCTCCAAAAGCGCGTTGGCGAGTTTGTCCAGTTCGTCCCGATGCGTGGAGAGGCAGTCGCGGGCGGATTGCAGCGCCGTTTCGATCAGGCGGCGCACTTCCAGATCGATCTCGCGCGCGGTTTCGGGGGCGAGCTGATCCGGCGTGGGACCGTCGATGCGCAGATGCGGATGGATGCTGAAATCGCCGACCTTGATCGGTCCGATCTTGTCGGACATGCCGTAGATGCAGACCATGTGCCGGGCGATGTCGGTCAGGTGCCGGATATCCGCCGAGGCGCCGGTGGTGATGTCGCCGAAGGCGAGTTCCTCGGCGGCGCGTCCGCCCATGGACATCGCCATTTCCGCTTCGAGTTCGCGTTTGCTCTTGGTGTAGACATCCTCCTTCGGCATGGTGAAGGTCGCCCCCAGATAGGCTTGCCCGCGCGGGATGATCGTCACCTTGTGTAGCGGCGTGCAGAATTCGTGGTGCAATGCGATCAGCGCGTGTCCCGCCTCGTGCCAGGCGGTGAGACGGCGTTCGCGGTCGGTGATCTTGCGGCTGCGGCGTTCGCTGCCGTAGCTCACCTTGTCGCGCGCTTCTTCGAGTTCGGCTTGGGAGACCGCTTCCCGGTTGCGGCGCGCCGCCAGCAGCGCCGCCTCGTTGCAGAGGTTGGCGAGGTCGGCTCCGCTGAATCCGGGGGTGGTGCGGGCGATCACGTCGAGGTCGACCGAGGAGTCGATCCTGATCTTCTTGATGTGCACGTCAAGGATCTTGCGGCGGCCGTTGATGTCGGGCAGATCCATCACCACCTGCCGGTCGAAGCGTCCGGGGCGCAGCAGCGCCGGATCGAGTACATCCGGCCGGTTGGTCGCCGCCAGTACGATCACTCCGTTGCGGCTTTCCAGACCGTCCATTTCGACGAGCATCGCGTTGAGGGTCTGTTCGCGTTCGTCGTGTCCGCCGCCCCATCCGGAGAAGCGGGAACGCCCCACCGCGTCGATCTCGTCGATGAAGATCAGGCACGGGGTATGCTTGCGCGCCTGTTCGAACATGTCGCGCACGCGACTCGCGCCGACCCCGACGAACATTTCCACGAAGTCGGAGCCGCTGATCGAAAAGAACGGTACGCCGGCTTCGCAGGCGACCGCCTTCGCCATCAGCGTTTTCCCGGTGCCGGGTTCGCCGACGAGCAGGCAGCCCTTGGGGATCTTGCCGCCGACCAGCTGAAAACGTATGGGATCTTTGAGATACTCCACCAATTCGGCGATCTCCTCCTTCGCCTCGTCGGCTCCGGCGATGTCGTCGAATTTCACGTTCAGTTCGTCGGGGGGGATCATCCGCGCCTTGCTCTTTCCGAAGTCCAGCGCGTTATGCCCCGACATCCGCATCTGCCGCATGGATATGAAGTAGATGAAGGCTCCGATCAGCAGCACCGGGGCGATGCCGACCCAGAAGATGTGCCAGAAACCGGAGTTGTTGGATTTCACTTCGACGGAGGTGTTCCGCAGAAGTTCCGACAGATAAGGCGAATAGATGACTTTGGTCCGGTAGTTGACCGGCTTGACGCCGTTTTCCGGCAGATACTGCCCTTCGATGTCGAAGACGCTGTCGATATCGTTGACGATCACCGCGGATTGGATCTTCGCCGGGGGGACGAGCAGCTTTTCGAATTCACTCTGCTTGAGTGTCTTCACCTCTTTCGGAGTGTAGTTTTTGAACAGCAGCAGTCCGCCGAGCACCAGCATCACCAGCAGCCACACCAGCGCCGCCTTGGAGTTGGCGGGAGGTATTTTCCGCTTGTGATCTTCTGACCGGGGCGGCGGGTTATCGGATTTTTTCTCGTTATCGCTCATAAGCTCACAAAATGTTCCGGATCGCGTTCGCGGCACCCGGACGCCGGCAACGGCGCATCGGGACGCCGATGCCAAGTCCATACCATAGCACGCGGGCGGTGGAAATTCCACCGCCCGCGGATAAATAGTTAAGTTTTTTAATGTTGCCGCCGCATCACATGCTGAACATGTTGATGAGCAGATAGACCAGCCCGCCCGCCATCAGCAATCCGGCGGCGATGACCGCCGCGATCATGATCTTGCGCGAAAGCTCCCGCTTCTTTTCTTCCTGTTCGGCGAGCGGGTTGAGGTTGCTGAGCGTCGGAGCGCTGGTCACGCTGCTGTCGAGCGACAGATCCAGCGTCACCGTCGGCTGGAAGGTGGTGACGCCTTCGGATCCGGTGTCGCCGTCGAATAGCACCTCCACCGCGCCGAACAGTATCAGGTCGGAGTTCTTGAGTTCCTGCTCGGTGATGGGCACGTTGTTGACCTTGGTGCCGTTGGTGCTGTCATTGTCCCGCAGGATATATACGGTCTTGCCGTCGCGCTCGCTGCGGATGATGTCGGCATGGTGGCCGCTCAACGTGGAGTCCTTGATGCAGATGTCCATCGTGTCGCGCCGACCGATGCTCATGGCGTCGCGGTTGATCTCGAAGGTCTTGCCGCGCAGCTTTTCGTACAGTACCTTGAAAGTGGGGTTGCTCATGGCAGATATCCGGTTGTTTTGCTGTATTTACAGATGCTTTGACAGAAAAATGATATATATGATATCGGGTAAAAAATATCCAATTGGAATAAATATAGCATCGGTCGGGGATTTTGCAAATCCCAAATCGCATTTTGACGCGTTGTCGCGCCGTCCCCCCGTCAGGCGCGGAAAACGATCCGCCCCCGGGTCACGGTGAGTCCGATGCCGGAAGCCGGAGTTCGCGGCGCCGCGAAATCCGCGGGCGAATTGATGTTGTCCGGATCGAACAGCACCAGATCGGCGGAGTATCCCGGAGTGATCCTGCCGCGGTCGGAGAGGTCGAACACCTCCGCCGGCAGCGAGGTCGCGCGGCGTACCGCGTCGGAAATGTCCCCCGATTCATCCAACCGGCGGCGGATGAATTTGGCGATCGCTCCGAAAGCGCGCGGATGGGTGCTGCCGAACGCGCCGTCGAGCGGAAGCGCGTTGCCGTCGCTGCCCGGCATGCAGTAATCCAACGCCATTATGCGTTTCAAATTGGCTTCGTCCATCCCCCGGAATGCGCCGCAGGCGGAGGCGGTGTCGGCGGCGAGGATCTCCACCACCGTCCGCGCCGGATCGTCGCCCAGTTCGGCGATGGTCTTTCCGCACTTTCCGCACCAGCGGGGCGCGCTGCTGGCGGCGAGGCGTACCTGTTCCCAGTAATCGGCGGGGCGGCTGCGGCGCAATTCCTCCGTCAGCTGTTCCCGCGTTTCCGTTATCCGCAGCCGTTTTTGGATCTCCACGTCATCCAGATCGTCCCACGGCGGAGGCAGGATCACGCTCAACTGGGTCATCGACTCGATATACGGGTAGCGGTCGACGGTCACGTCAAGGCGGTCGTGGCGGGCATCTTCGATCAGGCGGATCGCGCCGTCGAGTTTGCTCCAGTTGGCTTTCCCGGCGGTCTTGAAGTGACTTATCTGCACCTTACCGACACCGGAGAGGCGGGCGTATTCCAAAGTTTCGGCGACGGATTCGAGCAATCCGTTGCCCTCGCTCCGCAGATGGGTCGCGTAAACGCCGCGGTGCGCGGCGACGACCCGGAGCAGACGGACGAGCTCCTCCCGATCCGCGAACTTGCCCGGCACATACAGTAGCCCGGTGGAAAGCCCTTTCGCTCCCGCGTCGAGTGCGGCGCCGAGCAGCCGCTCCATTTCCGCCAGCTGCCCCCCGGTCAACGGGGCGTTCCCGTAGCCGCAGACGGCGGCGCGCAGCGTGTTGTGGCCGCAGAGGCAGACGAGGCGCAGCGCCGGATCTTTCGCGCGCAACCGTGCCCGGTATTCGGTGTAGTCGCTCCAGTCCAAAGACTGTCCGTAGTTCGCATAGAGTTTTTCGAGATGTTCCCGGTTCAGTCCCGTGAGCGGGAACGCCGAAAGTCCGCAGTTTCCGGCGATCTCGGTGGTCACGCCCTGCATGATCTTGCTGTCGCCCTCCGGGGCGGCGAGGAGCGCGATGTCGCTGTGCCCGTGGGCGTCGATGAACCCCGGAGCGAGGATCATCCCCCCGCCGTCGACCGTATCGGAGGCGGGAATACCGGCGATCTTTTCGGTCGAAACAGCGGCGATGGTGCTCCCGTCGGTCAGAATGTCGGCGCGGAACGGCGGCTTGATTGTTCCGTCGGCGACCCAGAGGTTGGTGAAGCGCAGCATGGTGAGATGTCAATGCCCCTTGTCGGTGAGCAGTTTGTAGACCCGGAAGAATTCGCTGATGCTCCATGCCTGTGCCGGACAGCCTCCCGGCATGTGCGGCGCGTCGCCATCCACCACCTCGGACGGCTGGAACGGCACTCCCGAGTTGAAGTGCGCCGACATCGACTCCAGCAGCGACTGCGCGCGGAGCCGCACCGCTTCGCCGCCCGCGAGGAACAGCGCCTCGCAGTACGAAGGGAAGGGCCAGCACCAGGCGGTGCCGTTGTGGTAGGCGACTTTGCGCGACGTATCCTCTGGCCCCTCATAACGTCCGCGATAGGGGTGCGCGGGGTCGTTGAGCAGCCGCCCGTTCAGCTCGATCGGCAGCAGATATTTCACTTCGCGGTCGGCGAGGGTGCGGATGGCGCCGGGGATCAGCAGTTCGCCGCAGGCGTCGATGACGGCGTCGCGCAATCCGCGGTCGTCGACCGCGCCCAGAGTGACGGCGAAGAGCTGGTTCGGACGCAGATGGTCGTCCGGGACCGCCTGCGCCGCCGGTGCGCGGTGTTCCGCGTGAAGGCAGTCGGAGCAGAATCCGAGGCGCTTCGGAAAGTAGAACTTCGCGATCGATCTTTTTACCTGTTCCGCCGCTTTTTCGCGCCCGAGGAACTTCAACGCGGCGAACCACAACGCCTGGATCTCGATCGGATAACCGGCGCGCGGCGTGCCGGCGGGATGGGCGGTGTCCATCCACGAGAAGTGGGACGGACTGTAGATCAGCATACTGGCGGGGTCGGCGGCGATGCCGTTCGGCGTTCCGGCGAGGTAGTGTTCGACGATCGACTCCATGACCTCCCGCAGCGTCCGCTTGCCGCACGGCATATCGAGTATCGCGGACTCTCCCGTTTCCGCGATGCAGTCGCGGGCGGCGACGATCAGATACAGCGGCGCATCCGAGGTGTCGCGGTTGGCGGTGTCGCTGCCGTGGATCATATTGGGGATGGTGCCGCGATCCTCGAAGCTCGCGAACTGACGGATGATCTCGA
>CACZPY010000050.1 GCA_902783135.1 uncultured bacterium | reverse complement strand
GGCTGGTTCTCGTACGTCGAGCGCTTCCAGCAGAAGCACCAGTGCAAGCTCATCTGCGTGATGACTCCGTGGATCGCCGACCTCGTCCGCGACCAGTATCCGGACATCACCTTCATCGCCCCCGGCGAGACCATGAAGTACCGCACCTACGCCTGCTACTACATGGGGCTCTTCTTCCGCGGCAACGTGGACAACCAGCCGATCGACTTCCGCTACATCGGTCTGCACCGTACGGCGGGGTACATCCTCGGCGTCGATCCCTCGGACATCCCGCCGCGCTTCAACCTCTCCGCGCCGCGCAAGATCAAGGAAAAGTACGTCTGCATCGCCGCGCAGAGCTCCAGCCAGGCGAAGTACTGGAACAACCCCTTCGGGTGGATGGAAGTCATCAAGTTCCTCAAGGACAACGGCTATCGCGTCCTCTGCATCGATAAGGAAAAGGTCCACGGCATCGGCATCAACTGGAACTGGATTCCCTACGGCTGCGAGGATTTCACCGGCGACATCCCGCTGCAGGAACGCGTGAATTTGATCAAGGACGCCGACTTCTTCATCGGCTTGTCGAGCGGTCTCTCGTGGGTCGCCTGGGGCTGCAAGGTGCCCGTGGTGATGATCTCCGGTTTCACGCACCCGACCAACGAGTTCGCCACGCCGTACCGCGTGATCAACTACCACACCTGCCACAGCTGCTGGAACGACATGCGGATCGACTTCGACCACTTCGACTTCCTGTGGTGCCCGCGCCACAAGGGCACCGACCGGCACTTCGAGTGCACCCGGCTGATCAGCGCCGAGCAGGTCATCACCACGATCAAGAAGATCCCGAGTTTCCGTCCGGGCAAGCCCGCCGAGAACACCGCGAAGGCGGCCGACGCGAAGGCCGAGAAAAAGGATAAGAAGTAATCCGTTCCGCGCCGTGGCGGCTCCCGGCCGTCCGAAGGGAAGTGTTGCAGATGGGAACTCCATCTTCGTTGAGCGCGCCGTTGCGGCTGGTGATCGATCTCACCAGCCGGTGCAATCTCCGCTGCGCCTATTGCTGTTTCTTCAGCAACCCGGATGAGAGCGTGCGCACCGATCTGGCGCCGGAACGCTGGGTGGAGCTGATCGACGAAGCCGGGCGCTGCGGAGTGCTCCACGTGGTGCTGCGCGGCGGCGAGGCGCTGTTGTCGCCCGCCTTCGACGCGGTCGTCGATGCCGTCGTGCGCAACCGGATGCGCTTTTTTCTGCTCACCAACGGCATGATCTTCGACGACGCGGTCGCGGCGCGGTTCGCCGCCACCGGGCGCTGCGAGCGGGTCAAGATCTCGCTCGACGGCCCGGAGGAGATCCACGACCGGCTGCGGGGACGCGGTTCCCATGCCCGGGCGGTCGCGGCGATAGCGTCGGCGCGGCGTGCGGGATTGCCGCTGTATGTGACCTGCGCGGTGCACCGTTTCAACTATCGGATGCTTCCGGATATCATCCGCTATTTCACCGACGAGCTGGATCTGCCGGATTTTTCGTTCAGCGGGGTTTCCATCTGCGATGCCGCGGAATACGCGCTCACCGAGGAGCAGTTCCACGAAGCGATGCATCTTTTGAGCGTCCACGAACACCCGCGCATGGCTTCGCGGGGCATGTACGGCGGATTGCTGCGCTGGCGCCGGCTGTTGAACGGAGTGCCGGATGACCCCGGCTGCAGAAAACTGCGGAAGGATATGAGCGTGCTGGCGGATGGCACGTTCGCGCCGTGTCCGACGTTGAGCTCCGTTCCGCTGGGACGCGTCGGCGAAACGACGCTTCTGGAGGCGTGGCGGAAACTCTGTGAAAGGATCGATCTGCACGAGAACAAACCGATCGGTCCCGAATGCGCGAAATGCCGCTTTTACGGAGTCTGCAAAGGATTCTGCACCGGCATCAGGAACACCGGACTCAATGCCAATTGGCGCAACTTTTGTCTGGCGCGCCATATCGCCGTTTACGGGGAGGCGCTGTGAAGATCGGTCTCAAGTTCGGCTGCGGCACCGTCTCCTGGCGCGCCGAAGATTCGGATGAAGACGGCATCCTGCGCATAGTCCGTCTGCGCGACAGCGTGGGGATGGACGAACTGCCGGATGACGGCACGGCGGACTGCCGGATCGTGCCGCGCGATGTCCTGAGCCGGGCCGAAAGCGTCGGGGTGCCCCATCATGCCATGCGCATGGCCTTCCCCGACGGAGCGGAAGGGGGCGTCGTGGCGACGTTCTGCGACGCCGTTTCGCCGCCGGAGACGCTGGAGATCAACCGTTGGCGCGGAGTGCGCAAACTCCTTTATCTCGGATTCATCCCCCGGATGCTCAAAGGCGAGTTGGAGATGGTCCACGGCGCGCTGCTGGAACATGACGGCAGGGGGCTGATGCTCTGCGGTCCCTCGGGGATTGGCAAAAGCACCACTGCGCAGCGGATGTCCGCGCGCTGCCGCATCCTCGCCGACGACTGCTTCATGCTGGAGCGGAAGGACGGCTCGTATCTGGCGCGTCCGCTGCCGACGTGGAGCAGCTATCTCTTCAACAAGGAGCGGCTGGCGACCTGCGACGCGCGGCGGAGCCTCCCCGTGTCGCGGCTGCTGATCCTCGGGCGGCAGACCGCCCGTTACACGCCGCTCGATCCGAAATCGGCGATGCTGGGGTGCGCCAACGCCTTTACCGACATGGTCAAGTGGCACACTCTGCGCTGTCCGGAGCCGGTCGTGGCGGCGCTGATCTCGCGTGCGCTGGACGCGGCGCGGCGGATCGCGGAAGAGCTGCCCTGCGGCGCGCTGCAGCTGACGTTGGATTGCGATATTTTCCGGCTGCTGCCGGATTTCGAAAGCGATAATGCATAACGGCAACATTTTTTGAAAAAGGCGATAACATGGCTCCCGTAAACGACTCCAGGATCCGTTTGAGCATCATCATCTCGTGCTACAGCAACATCCCGTACTTCGGCGATGCGCTGGATTCCTTTCTGAACAGCGGCTATCACTTCCGCAATACCGAGTTCGTGATCTGCGACGACGCGTCACCCGCGGGGGGCGACGGCGACACCGCGCGCCGCTACATGGCGAAGTATCCCGATCTCTTCCGGATGATCCGCCACGACGAGCGGATGGGGATCGCGGTCTCTTATCACGACCTCGTGGAGGCGGCGCGCGGCGACTATGTGCTGATCTTCGACGCCGACGACATCTTCGTTCCCTTCGACATCGACGCGTCGATGGATTATCTCGACGCCCACCCCGAGTGCGGCGCAAGTTATGGCCGCAAGCGCCTCTTCAACGACGAGGAAGGCGACATGGGCACGGTGCACGGCGGGGAATCGAGCCTTTTCGCCATGACCTTCGACCCGCGGATCGTCCACAACGGGATGCTGATCCGGGTCAGCGACCTCAAGGCGGTCGGCAGTTACATCCCGACCAACTTCGGGCGCGACGGCGGTGCGGCGGATATTTCGATGTGGATCCGCCTCTCGCTGGAAAAGGAACTGCATTTCGAGTTTCCGCTGCGGGCGTTCTTCCGGGTGCACAAAAGTCAGAAGACCAGCGCGAACAACAACCATCACCGCGAGGAGTACCGTTACCTCGGCGATCAGCTGATCGAACGCTACCGCGACCTCTACACCGCGCTGGAGGCGCGCCGTCCGGTGACCATCAGCGCCGCCCAGCGGCGGGCGGCGGTGATGCTGCTCGGTCTGCTTTACCACCGTACCGACGACCCGATGCTGAAGCTGAGTTACCTCGACGCGGCGGAGCAGGTGATGCCCGAGGATTACGCGATCTACGAACTCCGCGCCGAACAGCTCATCAAACTCGGGCGCCATCACGAGGCGCTGGACAACGCCTTCCGGCTGTATCTGTTGTATCATGAAGGCAGTTACGCTGCGTATCAGGGTACGCTCAAGGCGCGGATCGCGGCGGAAAATCTGGGGTATCCGACGGCGGTCTACTCCGCGGTGGAGCAGCAGGTGCTGGGTCGGGTCTTCGAACTCGACGAAAGCCAGAAAAAACTCTTCGCAGCCGCGATCGCGACCGGCAGGCGCGAAAGCGCGAAGGCGGCTCCGGCGCAGTGACCGGGACAGATGGAGGAACACGCGGTGAAACGGGACGAACTCACGGGATTTCTTGACGGACTGTTGAATCTTCCGGCGTTTTCGGGGGATTTTTCCAACAACGGCGTGCAGGTCGAGGGCGTGGACGAGGTGCGCAAGGCGGTCTTTGCGGTCGACGCCTCGCGGGAGCTCTTCGAAGCCGCCGTGGAGCGGAACGCGGAGCTGATCTTCGTTCACCACGGGTTGAGCTGGGGCGCCTCGCCGCGGCGGCTGACGGGGTACGTCGCCGAACGCTATCGGACGCTGTTCCTCAACGGCATCACGCTGTATGCGGCGCATCTGCCGCTCGACGCGGCTCCGGAGTTCGGCAACAACGCGGTCCTCTCCAAGTCGATCGGATTGAAAGAACTGAAACCGTTTTTCCACTACGACGGTGTGGACATCGGCTTTTCGGGCGAACTTCCCGCCGCCCGGAAACTCGGGGAACTCCGTGACTTTTTCGCGGAGCGCTTCGGTGCGGGTATCCGGTGTCTCGGCGAGCTGTCGCGTCCGGTCGTCAAGGTCGCGGTGGTCTCGGGCGGCGGCGGTTTGGAATCGCTGGAGGAGGCGGCGGAGCGCGGCGTCGATCTGCTGCTCACCGGCGAACTCGGACACGCGATGTACCACTACGCTTTGGAAAGCGGCGTCGCGGTACTGGCGCTCGGGCACTACGCGAGCGAGACCACCGGACCGCGGGCGCTGATGGAGCTCGTCGCCGCCAAGTTCGATATCGAAGTCGAGTTCGTGGATATCCCGACCGGATTGTGAGGGTTTATCATCATGCGCCTGGCGATCAAACGACTGACGCTTCTGTTCCTCGCGGTGCTCGCCTGCTTCGCGACGGGGCTGCGCGCCGCCGATCCCGGCGAGGTCGAACGTCTGCGCCGGGAGAACGCGGAACTGCGCGAACAGTTGCTCCGCGAGCGGAAGCGCCTGCGCGACCAGACGCTGTTTCTGGCGGCGGTCGCCGACGAAGGGGAGTTTTCCAGTCCCAAGGAGCGCGAGGCGCGGCTGCTGACCAAATTGGCTGCGCTCTGTGCCGACGGCGACAAACTGGCGGTCAAAGCGGCGGAGGTCGCTTCCGAGGTCCGTCGGCTGCTGCGCGAACTGCCGGTGGATGCCGCGCGCCGCGCGCAGCTGAATCTGCTGCTGGACGAACTGGAACGTCAGGCGGGGATCTTTGCGGCGCTGGTCGGCGATCCCGCCGCCGATCCCGCGGAGGCGTTCCGTCAGTGCCGGGTGCTGGCGGTCAACCGGGAACTCGGAACGCTCCTGATGGACATCGGGTTCCGGCAGGGGGCGTTCGTCGGTCTGATCCTGCGCGGCGGCGAGGGCAATAAGATCGAGATCCGTTTGGAGGACGTGCGTTCCGGGGTCTCGGCGGCGAAAGTGCGGCGCGGGGAGTTGAGTTCCATCGTGCCGGGTATGGTCTTCAACGCGGAAAGCCGCGTGAAACGTTGAACTGCGATATCGATGGGGGGGAACATCATGAGGAAGTTGGGTTTTCTGTTGTTTTCGGCGGCGCTGGCGGCTGTCGCCTCCGGGGCGGAGAAGACGCCGTTGCGGGTGCTGATGATCGGCAACAGTTTTTCGCTGTCGGTGATGAAACAGCTCCCCGAGATCATGGACGCCCAGAACGATTATGCGCTCGACATCACCAGCATGTATATCGGCGGCTGTTCGCTCGAGCGCCACATCAAGGAGTACGAGGCGGCGAAGCGGGATCCCGAACACCGCCCGTATAAGATCGACCGCTATGTTACCGGGCAGGGACGTCTGAAAAGAGTCCCCGGCAATCTGATCGAAATGCTCGACGCCCGCAAGTACGACATCGTCACCATCCAGCAGGCGAGCCCGCGCAGTATGTCGCTCGAGGACTGGGAGCCGTGGGGCGATCAACTGGTCGCCATCGTCCGGGAAAAACAGCCGCAGGCGAAATTGCTGCTCCACCAGACGTGGAGTTACCGCTCCGATTCGGAACGGCTGAAGAACTGGAAACTCTCGCAGGACGAGATGTTCGCGCGGGTGCGTAAGGTCTACGCCGACCGGGCGAAGCACTTCGGCGCCGGGATCATCCCGATGGGCGATGCGGTGCGGATCTGGCGCGAAAAGGCTCCGGCGAGTTTCCGCCGCGTCCCCGCGGCGAAACTCAAGGAGTACAAGCGTCCCAATGCGCCGTCGTACAAGGGCGACGTGGTGGGGCGGCACTATTGGAAGAAGAGCAGGAAGACCGGCGAATACGTAATACTGTGCGACTCCAGCCACCTGAACCGCGACGGCGAATATCTGCAGGGGTGCGTGTGGTTCGCGTCCCTTTTCGGCGCGGACGCGGAAAAGATCGCCTACGCGCCGAAGTACCTGAAGCCCGCCGAGGCGGAACTGATCCGCAGGTGCGCCGCCGAAGCGGTGGGCGGGAAATAGGCTCCGACAGTGAAGGCACGGTACATACTTTGCGGTGCGCTCTGCGGAGCGCTCTGCGCCGCCGGGGCGGAACTTCCGGTCAAATGCGTTTCCCACCGCGGCGAGGAGTATGACGCTCCCGAGGCGTCGCGCCCCGCGTTCGAACTGGCGGCACGGCGCCGCGCCGACGTCGTGAAACTGGACATCCGGTTCACGAAAGACGGGGTCGTGGTGCTCAGCCACGACTCCACGCTCAAGCGCACGATGGATTGGGACGCGCCGATCGTCGAACTCACCTTCCGCGAGATCCGGGAAAAGGGCGTGTTCCGGGAAGTCGGCGGTCGCCGGGGCGAAAGACTGCTGACGCTGCGCGAGGGGCTGGAGATAGTCAAGTCCTGCCCCGAGTTCTGGATCGACACCAAGGCGTTCACTCCGGAGGGGTTCGAGCGCGCACTGGCGGAGTTCGACCGCGCCGGCATCGGGCACGACCGCGTCATGATCGCCACCTTCAACCGGGAGGCGCTGCGGTATGCGCGCAGCCGGCACCCGGAGATCCGGCGCGTGCTGCATATCTATGTGAGAGGTTTCCCCGACGGACACGTCCGCTCGATGTCGACGGAACAGGATTTCAGGAACCGGGACGAGCTGCTCGCCGAACTCCTGAAGTGGCGCGACGAATTCGACCTCTACGGATTCAATCTGCCCTGCGGCGGTTTCCGCAACGGAGCGCTGACGGAAGCCGAACTGCGGAAATTGCGCGCGGCGGGGCTGTGGTGTTCGATCTGGTTCGTGAACGATGCGGACACGGCGGTGCGGTTCAACCGCATGGGGGCGGACGCCTTCGTGACGGGCAGGATCAATGCCGTCCGTCCCGGCTGCGCCCGCCCGCTTGCCGCCGGAAAGACGAAATGACCGGGAAACAATAATAAAAACGCCCGCCGAAAATCATTCCGGCGGGCGTTTCGGCTTTTATAAGATCGCGACTCAGCCGATCTGCGGCAGTTTGGAGAGGCTCTTTTCCAGTTCGGCGTCGGTCGGGATGTAGTCCGACATCTCGCCGTCGTTGAACTTCTGGTACGCCGTCATGTCGAAGTAGCCGGTCCCGGTCAGTCCGAAGACGATGGTCTTTTTCTCGCCGGATTCGCGGCACTTGAGCGCTTCGTCGATCGCGACGCGGATCGCGTGACTGCTCTCGGGGGCGGGGAGGATGCCCTCCGTCCGCGCGAACTCGCGCGCCGCGGCGAAGACGCTGGTCTGTTCGACCGAGGTCGCCTCCATCAGTCCGTCCGCGTAGAGCTGCGACAGGATCGAGCTCATGCCGTGGTAGCGCAGTCCGCCCGCGTGGTTCGCCGACGGGATGAAGCCGCAGCCTAAGGTGTACATCTTGGCGAGCGGGCAGACTCTGCCGGTGTCGCAGAAGTCGTAGGCGTAGCGTCCGCGGGTGAAGCTCGGGCACGAAGCCGGTTCGACGGCGATGATCCGGTAATCCGCTTCGCCGCGCAGTTTTTCGCCCATGAACGGCGAGATCAATCCGCCGAGGTTCGAACCGCCGCCCGCGCAGCCGATGATGATGTCCGGCTTGATGCCGTACTTCCTGAGCGCGGTGTGGGTCTCGAGTCCGATGACGCTCTGGTGCAGCAGCACCTGCGACAGCACCGAACCCAGCACGTAGCGGAATCCCGGCGTCGTGACGGCGGCTTCGACCGCCTCCGAGATCGCGCAGCCCAGACTGCCGGTGGTGCCGGGGAACTCCTTGAGGATGTTGCGACCCGCCTGAGTGGTGTCGGAGGGCGAGGGGGTCACGGTCGCGCCGTAGGTGCGCATCACTTCGCGGCGGAAGGGCTTCTGCTCGTAGGAGCATTTGACCATGAAGACGCGGCATTCCAGACCGAAGAACGCGCACGCCATCGACAGCGCGGTGCCCCACTGACCGGCGCCCGTTTCGGTGGTGACGCCTTTCAGCCCCTGCTGCTTCGCGTAGTAAGCCTGCGCGATCGCCGAGTTGAGCTTGTGGCTGCCGGAGGTGTTGTTGCCCTCGAACTTGTAGTAGATGTGCGCCGGAGTGCCGAGCGCCTTTTCGAGGAAGTACGCCCGCACCAGCGGCGAGGGGCGGTACATGCGGTAGAAGTCGAGCACCGGCTTGGGGATCGGGATCTCGGCATGATCGTTATCCAGTTCCTGCCGGATGAGTTCGTCGCAGAAGACGGGGCGCAGTTCGTCGAAGGTCATCGGCTTGCCAGTTCCGGGGTTGAGCAGCGGCGCGGGTTTGTTCTTCATGTGCGCGCGGACATTGTACCACGACTTCGGGAGTTCTTCCTCGGTGAGGTAGATCTTGTAGGGCACGTTTTCCATGGTGTCTCCTTGAATGGGACGGTTTATGTTTCGATAAAACTTTAGAGTAATATATCATCCGGCGGGATTTTTTCAAATCGTTTAAGCATTCCGCGCCGCCGCATTGCGGAAATCCGCTTGTTTTTTGCGGGGCGTCAAGTTACATTATATCACCATGAGAACGCTTTTCGTGGACAATCTGCCGCCCTCCGGCGGCGAAGTCGTTTTGGAACGGCGCGAGTCGGAGCATCTGTTCCGGGTGCTGCGCGCCGCGCCGGGAGAGCATGTGCGTCTGCTCGACGGGAGAGGCGGCCGCGCCGAGGCGGAGGTGCTGCCGGGCAAAGTGCTGCGCGTGGTCGGGCGGGAGTGCGTCCCCGCGCCGGAAAACCGTCTGCATCTGTTCTTCGCCCAGCCGCGCCGCAACCGGCTCGACGGTCTGCTGCCCGCGTGCGCCGAACTCGGGGTCTGGGAACTGCATCCGGTGCAGTGCGCCCGTTCGGTGGCGGAGGGGGAGCCCAACGACCGCTGGCGCCTCCAGCTGATCGAAGGGTGCAAGCAGTCGGGCAATCCCTTTCTGCCGCGTGTGGCGGCGCCGGAGCCGTTGTCGGCGGCGGTGCGCCGCGCCGCGGCATCCGGCATGACGCTCTTTTACGGCAGCGTGGCGGCGGCGGAAACTCCCGCGCCGCCGCACGGCGGCGACACGGGGTGGATCGTCGGTCCCGAAGGCGGGTTTACCGCCGAGGAGGAGACGGCGCTCCGCGATATGGGCGCGTCGCCGCTGAATCTCGGCGCGTGGGTGCTCCGGCTGGAGACGGCGGCGCTGTGCGGCTTGGCGGTGCTGCGCCATCTGGCGGGCGCATTGCTGCTGGCGATGTTGTTTCTGGCGGGCGGCTGTTCCGAACGGAATGCCGAGAATCATCCGCTGACCCGCAAGGGCGACTATTACCGCGACTCCGGCGATGCGGGACTGGCGGTCAAGTTCTACCGGCGGGCGGCGGAAAAGTTCCCCGACGACCCCGGACTGCGGCTGAAACTGGCGACGCTTTACGACGAGTCGCTGAACGATCCGCTGGCGGCGGCGTGGTACTATACGGAGTTTTTGCGCATGGCGCCGGAGTCGGCGGAGCTCGCCGTCGTGACGAACTACCGCCAGGCGGCGCTGGAGCGCATCTACGCGCCGGAACTGGCGGAGGAGGTGCGGGCGTTGCGCGAAGAAAACGGCAGGCTCCGCAACGCGTTGGAGGCGACCCGGCTCCGGTTGTTCCGGATGAACCGCGCGGGGGCGCCGCCGGCGCCTCCGGCGGAGGAGAAATATACCGTGCGGTCCGGGGATACTCCGCTTTTGATCGCGCGGCGGAAGGGCGTGTCGCTGGAGTCGCTGCTGCTGGCGAACCGGCTCACGGTCTCCTCGCGTCTGCGCGTCGGTCAGGAGCTGGTGATACCGCGGCCGCGCCGCCGGTGAGGGATCGAAATCGGAAGCTGACGGCTTTTTCAATACATATCAGAGAACAGAAAGGAACTTCGTGAAAATGAAACAGCTGATGGTGTTGGCGGTGGCGGCGGCGGCGGCGGCGCTGCTCGTGAGCGGATGCGTGCTCATGCAGAACTCATATGTCGACAATTCGGAGTTCGATCTGGAGTTGGCGCGTCCGGGGGCGGCGGCGCCGAAGATCCGGCTCGGCGTGTTCAAAAACCTCTCCTGCTCGGATCGGCGGTTCCTGGTCCGCATGGCGGACGGTCAGCTTTCCGTGTCGGAGTACATGCGCTGGCGGCTGGCTCCGGAACTCCTGCTGCAGCGGAGTATGTACGGCGCCTTCGCGGTGGAGCCGGAAGGCGAGATGTCGGCGCCGCTCTTGAGCGCGGTCATCTACCGCTTCGAGTTCGATGAGCGCGACCGTTCGGCGCATATCGGCGTCGATTTCACGCTGCACCGGGATCGGTGGCGCACCGTGCGCGCGGATTTCGCGGAGCCGGTGGAGGATTGGGAGTCCGGCGCGGCGCGGGCGGCGGCGATGAACAAGTGCGTCCGGCGGGCGATCGCCGAACTCAACGGAGCGTTGAAATGATCCGCCGGGTCCGCATGGCGGCGTCCGCGTTGCTGCTGCTCGGTACGCTGGCGGGGTGTGCGACCTCCACCTTGCGCATCACCCCCGCCGAACCGGGGCGGGTCAGCAGCTCCGGCGCCCGGGTGACGCATGTGCTGGACGGGATGAATACCGGGATCTATCTCTTCTACTGGATCCCGCTGTGGTCCGGCAACCCGCACTATCCCAATCAGCACGATTACGATCTGCTCCGGCACCGGGTCACCGACAAGGAGATCTACCGGATGTTCGACGATACCGCCAAGCGGATGGGGAAGGAACATGTGGAGGATATAAGCATCCGTACCGGCAGTTCCGGCATCTGGACGCTGTGGATATTCTGGAAACGGTCGGTGCGCGGCACGGGATATCTGGTCGTGAAAAAGACTCCGTCGCCGAAATCGCGGGGCAATAAACGGTAATATTGCTTCGCACGACTTGAAAAAATCGCTACTTTGTGGTAGTTTATTTGAATGGATTTATGTCAC
Organism: uncultured bacterium; assembly: GCA_902783135.1. Classification (GTDB taxonomy): domain Bacteria; phylum Verrucomicrobiota; class Lentisphaeria; order Victivallales; family Victivallaceae; genus UBA1784. The sequence goes on along the minus strand of CACZPY010000050.1, from coordinate 1,369 downwards.
CCCCGCGCCGGAGCCGGTGCGGGACGCGGTGTTTTGAAGGGCAATCGTCATAGCGATAGATAGGAGAAAGTTGATCATGGGCCGCAAGGTAATCATCGCCGGCAACTGGAAGATGAACAAGACCGGAGCCGAGGGCAGGGCATTGGTCGAAGCGCTGTTGAAGGAGGTCGCCTCCTTCGATCCCGCCGAAGTAGATATCGTCGTATGTCCGCCGTTCACCACATTGGCGGAGGTGCGTCCGGTGATCGCCGGGACGAAAGTCAAGCTCGGCGCGCAGAACGTCCATTGGGAAGATCACGGCGCTTTCACCGGCGAAATTTCGGCGGCGATGCTGAAGGAAGCGGGCGTCGAGTACGTCATCATCGGCCACAGCGAACGCCGTCAGTACTTCGGCGAGACCGACGAGACGGTCAACCGCCGGCTCCAGGCGGCGCTCAAGGCCGGGCTGAAACCAATCGTCTGCATCGGCGAACTTCTGGAGGAGCGCGAGGGCGGCCGCACCGAGGAGGTGCTGCGCAAGCAGATCCGCGGCGGCTTCGCCGGTCTGGATGCGGCGACGATGGCGGGCGTGGTCATCGCCTACGAGCCGGTCTGGGCGATCGGCACCGGACGTACCGCCACCCCGCAGATCGCCGAGGAAACGCAGGCGTTCATCCGTGCCGAAGTGGCGGCGCTTTTCGGCGCTGACTGCGCCGAAAAGGTGCGGATCCAGTACGGCGGCAGCATGAAAGCGGCGAATGCGCGCGAACTGGTCGCCCAGAAGGATATCGACGGCGGTCTGATCGGCGGCGCGGCGCTGGAAGCGTCCGGTTTCGCGAAGCTGATCTCGGAGGCGCTCGCCAAGTGACTCCGGGCGGGGCCCGGCGGCGCCGGACGGACTTTTTTGCGAAAAATCTCTGATGTTTTGACGTTTTTCGGTTGACTTTTAGCCGTGCATAAGCTAATATTTACCGAATGCATAATTAAGACAGGTGCGGAGAAATGTCGATAGTTATAGTTTTTCTTTACGCGTTGGTGGTGGTGGTGGCGCTCCTGCTGATCGGTATCGTGCTGATCCAACCGGCGAAGTCCGGCGGCATGGGCGCGTCTTTCGGCGGTATCGGCGAGTCGGTGTTCGGCGGTAAGGCGGGCAGCCATCTGACCAAGGCGACGGTGGTCATGACCTCGCTGTTTTTCGTGTTGACGCTGCTTCTGGCGGCGTTGATCGGGCGCGGTCACTGGAAGAACGGCGGTTCCGGCGCGGCGGTCAGCCGCACTTTGACCGCGACGGCTCCGGCGAAGGCGGAAAAGCCCGCCCCCGCCAAGGTTCCGGCGACGGCTCCGGCGAAGGCGGAAAAGCCCGCCCCCGCCAAGGTTCCGGCGACGGCGG
>CACZPY010000049.1 GCA_902783135.1 uncultured bacterium | reverse complement strand
GCATCGCCCGCGAAGTTCTCGGTGACGAGCGTCGCGCCCGCTCCCGAGGTCCACTTGGCCGCGCGGTCGTCGGTGCGCAAGCTGGTGTAGTTGTCGCCGCTCAAGCCCGCCGCCGCGCCGGTGGCGATGGAGAGAGCGGTGGTCGTGACCGCCGTGCCGTTGAAGCTGTAGGTCACGCCGTTCAAGGCGTCGTCATAGGTCCCGCCGTTGACGAGCGCGTTCTCGTAGAGGCCCCACTTCTGCGTGACGCCGGTGATCGTGCCGCTCGAACCGAGCGCGTAGGTGCCGACCGCCTCGACGCCCGTCGCGTAGACGGTGGTCGAGCCGGTGAGTTTGGTGAGGTCGACGTTCATCGTCGCCTCCGCGCCGGCGAAGTCGAGCGTGAAGCTCGCGCCGGTGTCGGCTCCATGGACGTTGCTGAAGGTGCCGCCCGCGTAGATGGTGGTGTTGTCGACCTTGACGTTGGCGGTGTTGAGCGACAGTTTGCCGCCCGCCTTGATGACCGTGTTCTCCGCCTGCGCGGTGCCGGAAAGGTTCATGATGCCCGCGCCTTCGAGCGTCACGTTCGCCATCGTGCCGGAAGCGCCCGCGTTGCAGATGACCGCGCCCGCCGTGACGTACGCGCCGTCGACATTCGCGCCGTTGAAGGCGGAGATGCGGGTGTTGCCGTTGTCGAGGTGCGCGTCCTTGACCGTGATGCCGTCGCCGATGCCCAGCCGGAATTCACTGCCGTGGCCGTCGAGTCCGGAGATCACGCCGTTCTTGGCCGCGCCGTCGAGCGCGACTTCGCCGTAGGTGAGCGCGCCTTCGTCGAAGGCGGTCTTGCTGCCGACGATGGTGGCGGCGGCTTTGTATTCGCCCGTGATGGTGACGGTCGCACCGTCGGTGGCGGCCACGTCGACCATCTGCGCTCCGGAGCTGAGGATGATGTCGCCGCCCTTCATCGTGCCGTCCAATATCTTCGCGCCGGAATCGACGAGCATGCTGCCGCCGACGGCGTCGAAGCCCGAGACGTAGCCCTGATGGTGGATGTTGGTCTTGGCGTTGTCGAGGACCGCCGAGAAGACCGAGCCGCCGATCGTGCCGCCCTGACTGTTGATGAGCAGCTGCGCGCCGCTTTCGATCTTGACGCCGGTGATGCGGCCGCCGGCCTGCGCGTGGACGGTGTTGCCGTTGCCGGTCGCGCTGATGTTCGCGCCCGAAGCGTTGGCGCCGCGGACGACCACGATGCCGCCCGTGAGCTCGATATCTTCGGCCAGGCCGTTGTAGACGCGGAAGTCGGCGGCGGCGCCTGCCCGGTTGACCGTGGCGCCGGAGATGTTGCCGCCCGCGTTGACTTCGGCGTAAGCGCCGTTGAGCGTCAGGTCGGTGATCATGCCGCCCGAAGAGACCCAGATCTGCGCGCCGGAGCTGACCGTGATGCCGGAGGCGTAGCCGCCCATGACGTCGATCCTGTTGCCGCTCAACGCCGTGCCGTCGAGGAGCTTGGCGCCCGTGTTGACGATGGTGCTGTTGCCCGCGGCGACGAAGCCCGAAAGTTCGCCCTTGTCGAAGATCTCGGTCAAAACGTTGGTCAGCGTCGCGCCGGAGACTTGGCCCGCCGCGGTGCCGTTGACGTCGATGCGCAGCCGCCCGTCGACCCGGGTGAGGTTGCGGGCGATGCCGTAGTTCTGGATGCTCGTGATCTTGCCGCCCGAGATGTACGCGTTGGAAAGGACCGCGCCGCTGCCGCGGACGACGACCTCGGTGTTGTCGACCCAGACGTCCTGGGCGTAGCCGGGGGCGTAGACGCGCAGGCTGCTGCCGTTCGCAATCGTGGCGCTCGAGATCGTGCCGGTGTAGGTTTCGACGTAGCCGTTGCCGGAGACGCCGGAGGCGTAGCCGCCGTCGCGGACCGACAGAGTCCCGCCCAGTTCGAGCGTGACGTTTTCGACCGTGCCCTTCGAGGCGTAGAGGGTGGCGCCGCTCTTGACGTCGGCTCCGTTGACGACGCCGCCGCCCGAGACGTTGGCGGTTCCGGCGCTGACCGTGAGGCCGTTGACGACGCCGCCGGATCTGACGTTGGCGGCGCCCGCTGAGACGGTAAGACCGGTCATCGTGCCGCTCGAGAAGTTCAGCGCGCCGCCCGAGACCGTGGCGTCGAGCACCGTGCCCGCATAGCCGATATTGGCGTTGGCGCCGCGGATCGTGAGCTTGGAAGTCCAGGCGCCGTTGCCGATGATGGTGGCGCCGCCGTTGTCGAAGACGACGTCGGTGGCGCTGCAGTTGCCGTCGAGGCGGAATTCGCCGTTGTTGGCGATGTAGGCGCCGTTCGCGATCGAGGCCGACTGGATGAAGAGGTAGTTCTTGCCCGCCGTGCCGACCGCCGACACGTTGGTCGCGGTCGCGCCGCGCACCACGAGACCGTAGCCGTAGGTGACGGCAATGTTTTCGGCGCTCGCTCCGGCGGAGACGTCGACGCGGAAGCCGCTGACGGTCGTATCGGCGATCTTGCCGCCGGCGTAGACCACGAAGTAGTTCGTGCCCGTCGCGCCGCCGGTGTTGTTGCCGATCAAAGTGCCGTTCGTGAACGAGCCGCCCGCGGAGACGACCGCGTTGCCGCCGCTGATCGTCGCGCCGCTCGCGACGCCGTCGGCCTTGACGTCCATCCGGGCGCTCGTCACCGTCACGTTGTCGGCGACGGTCGCGACGCCGTCCGCGATCGTCGCGATGGTGAAGTCGTGATCCCAGTTGAACTTGCCGAAGAG
>CACZPY010000048.1 GCA_902783135.1 uncultured bacterium | reverse complement strand
GCCGTTGCTGCGCAGATCGACGTTGAAGTTGTGCGAGATCACGATCTTGCGGTCGGCGGTCATCCGCAGGTCGAACTCGATGCCGTCGACGGGCAGTTCCAAAGCCTTTTCGAAGGAAATGAGCGTGTTTTCGGGATAGCGTCCGGACCAGCCGCGGTGAGCGATGATTTTGGGTTTCATGATCTCTTCCCCTTGATTACGGCGGGAATCCCGCTGTTTTCAAAAATGTTTACCAAATATAAACCCCGAAGGGTTTAAAGTCAAGTGCCGATGTAAAAAACTGCCCGACATACCGGAGTTCCGGTCAAAAAAAAGTGCGGCGGGTAACTCCGTCGCACTGGTCCGATCTTTTCTTACAACTCGGCGCCGGTAAGTTTCCGGCACGCCTCAAGGTATTTTGCCGAGGTCTTGGCGACCACATCGTCGGGGATCACCGGTCCCGGCGCCTGCTTGTTCCAGTCGAGCGACTCTAAATAGTCGCGCACGAACTGCTTGTCCAGACTCGGCGGATTACTGCCGGGTCGGTAACTTTCGGCGGGCCAGAAGCGGCTGGAGTCGGGGGTCAGCACCTCGTCGGCGAGGATGATCTCGCCATCGACTTCGCCGAACTCGAATTTGGTGTCGGCGACGATGATCCCGCGTTCGGCGGCATAATCGCGCGCGCGGCTGTAGATATCCAGCGCCAGATCGCGGATGCGCGCCGCTTTGGCGCTTCCGATGATCTTGGCGACGCCGTCGAAGCTGATCGCCTCGTCGTGCAGTCCCTGCTCCGCCTTGGTCGAGGGGGTGAACAGCGGCTCGTCCAGTTTATCCGCCTGCCGGTACCCGGCGCGCAGCTTGATGCCGGAAACTTCACCGCACTTGCAGTAGTCCTTCCAGCCGCTGCCGACGAGGTAGCCGCGCACGATGCACTCGACGGGGTAGATCTTCGCCTTGCGCACGATGATCGCCCTGCCCTGCAAGTCGGATGCGTACGCCTTCAGCTCGGGGCGCGTCGTGACGTCGGCGGAGATCAGGTGATTCGGTATCCCCTTGAGGAAATCAAACCAGAAGAGCGAGATCCGGGTCAGCACTTCACCTTTGCGCGGAATGCCGTTGGGCATCACCACGTCGAAAGCGCTCAAACGATCGGTGGCGACGAACAGCAGCGCGTCGCCCAGATCGTAAACATCGCGCACCTTGCCGCGGTTGACCAGTTTCACACCGGGCAGCGCGGTTTCCAGCAGCGCGTGATTGGCGTCGTAACGCATTTCGGCTCGTCAGCCCTTGATCTCGCCGATCTCGACGCGGGTCAGACTCTGGCGATGACCGTGGGTGCGGCGATAGCCCTTGCGGCGCTTCATTTTGAAGACCACGATCTTCTTGGCGCGGAACTGATCCAGCACCTTGCCGGAAACGCTGGCGCCCTCGACGCGCGGGGTACCGACATTGAGTTTGCCGTCTTCGCCGGCGACCGCGAGGACCTGATCAAAGGTCACTTCCGCACCGGCTTCGCCCGCCAGTTTCTCCACTTCGATCACATCGCCCTTGGCGACCTTGTACTGCTTGCCGCCGGTAAGAATGATTGCGTACATCTTTTCTGCTCCGTATGTTTAAATGTTTGGATTCAGAACCTGTCGACTTTTTTTCTTTTTCACATCGCGATCCAAAGATTCAAATAATATAGCACACTCCGGCCTACTTTACAAGCAGTTGCCGGGGCAGATTTTTGAGCAGCTTCAAAAAATATGCGCCGCAGGCGGTCAACGGCGACGCTCCGTAGCGGAGTTTGACGCGGAGTTCGTCGCGCAGACACGCGAAGATGCGCCGGTCGGAAAGTCCGCCCGCGCGGTAGAACGCCAGCACCTCCGGCAGATATACCGGCTCGACGCCGACGACGTTCACCGCCTTGTACATGAAATCGTAATCGCCGAGCAGCTCGAACCCGGTATCGTAGGCGCCGTATCTACGGTAATACGCGAGCGGCACGAACATCGAAGGATGCGGTGCGAAGGCTCCGATATACCGCTTTTCGGGACGGAACCCCCGGACGCGACCGCCGCGCTCGTACTCGACGTCTCCCCACAGGATATGGTGCTCGTCGCACTTGCCTTCGAGCGCCCGCTCCACCAGTTTCAGCGCACCCGGATAATAACGGTCGCCCGAATTTATGATGCCGACCACATCGCCGGTGGCGTGCGCGATCCCCTTGTTCATCGCGTCGTAGATGCCCGCATCCGGCTCGCTGACGAAAACGGCGAGGCGATCCGCGAAACGGCGGATCGCTTCCGTCGTGCCGTCGGTGCTGGCGCCGTCGATCACGATGTACTCTATCTCGCGATCGGAGTTGCCGTCCAGCACCGACGATATGGTATCGGCGATATGCTCCGCATCGTTGCGGACCGCGGTGACGATCGAAAACTTCACTGCCGCCCTCCGGAAAGTTCGGAAAGGTCCAGCGGGGTGAAGGTCGGCTTCAGACGCTCGCGCAACCGGGTCTTCACTGCGAGGAACTTCCAACGGTTGTACGGAAAATCGTGCGGATGATAATTTTCCAGCCAGGCGTGGCAGAGCTGGTAGGAAACGGGGAACCCTTCGTTGATCCAGGCGCACTGTTCGCCGAGCCGCCGCGTCATCCGGCGGAAAAGTTCGAGGCGCTCCGGCGAGTCCGGCATGTTGCGCGCCTTGAGATACATCGCGTCGAACTCCGGATCGGAAAAACCGGTGCGGTTGCATCCGCCGCGGTTGCCGGAATAGAAAAGCTGGAAGAAGTTGTCCGCATCCGGATAATCGCCGATCCACGACAGTCGGAACAGCTGCAGTTCACCCTGCCGCAGTTTCTCGAAAAAGCGCGGTTTGTTGTTCATCACCGGGATCACCTCGATCCCCAACTTGGCGAAATCCGCTGCCGCGAGTTCCCCCATCTGACGGTAACTGGTGCTGTTGCCGACCTGATCGTAGGTAAGACGCAAACGTCTGCCGTCCGGCCCGATACCGTTGGGATATCCCGCCTCGGCGAGCAGTTTTTCAGCAAGTGGAATATCCAACCGGGCATAGGGATTGCGGTAATCGGGATCGTATCCCGCCACGCCTTCCGGCAGCGGCCCCTGCGCGGGGATCAGCTGTCCGCCCGAGTAGCGCACCCGTTCGGCGATGTCGTACACCAGACTTAACGCCTGCCGCAGTTTCAGGTTTTTCCCGAGCACCGGATCGTCGAAATTGAAGCCGACGTAGCGGATCTCGAACTCGGGCACCCGCAGCAGCCGGATGCCGCGCTTCGTCAAAGCGGGCACCGGATCGCCGCCGGAGGAGACCACGAGGTCGAAATTGTCCTTGTCCAAGGCGTTGATGTCCAGTTCTCCCTGCAGGAACAGCATCCACGCCGTCATCGGCTGGCGCACCATCATTATTTCGATCCGGTCGCAGAGGGGCAATGGACGCCCGCGGTCGTCGGGCGACGCCGCTCCGGAGAACAGCTCCCGGCGGTAAACCGGATTCCGGCGCAGCACCAACTTGTAATCGCCCGACCATTTTTCCACCACGAAAGGTCCCGAACCGACCGGATGCCGGGAAAAGTCTTCTCCGAAACGCTCCACCGCGCGCCGCGACACGATCCCGGCGTTGGGGATCGCCAGCAGATAGAGAAAGCGCGGATCGGCCTCGGTCAACCGGATGGTGAAGTTCAAATCGTCGTGGATGACGAACCCCGGCAGTTCCTCGTCGTAGAGCGAAAGATCCCCCTCCGGAGCCGAAAGCGACTTGCGGTAAAATTCGTCGATCCCCCGGATCTTGCCGCGCACCATCCAATAGAGCGGCGAGTGGCGGCGCCCGTCGGCGAGCCGCAGCAGCGAGAACTTCACATCCCGGGCGGTAATGGGCGCGCCCGGAATGCCCTCGTGATCGGGAAAACGCAGATCGCCGCGCAGTTTGAAGCGGTATTCCGTGTAATCCGGGGAGTGCTCCGGCATCTTTTCCAGCATCGACGGCACCAGTTTATAGGGCCGGGCGAGGTAGTCATACGCGACCAGCGTGTCGAAGACCGCGCCGCAGATGTTGCGGCTCGCCGAATCGTCGGCATGGATCGGGTCGAGGGTGCGTAGCCGCCCCTCCCCCGCCGTCCGCAGCACCGCCGGAGCGTCCGCGGAAACGGCAAAAGTCAGCAGCATCAGCACGATGATTCCGCAACGGCGCATCACATCCCCCGCTTCGAGCGCGCCGCCAGATCGGCGTAGCGCAGATTGCCGCCGAAGATGTCCAATGCGGAACCGACGGTGTAATCGATGCGCCCGTCGCCCTCGCGTTCGATGGTCTCGATGTCCGCCATTCCGGAGACGCCGCCCGCATAGACGCACGGGATCGGGGCACCCTCCGCAAGCAGATTCAGCAGCCGCGCGTCGATGCCGCAGCGTTTGCCCTCGACATCCACCGCGTGGATCAGATATTCGGAGGCGAGATCCGCCAGATCCTCCAATACGGCGCGGCAGACGCGCAACGAGGAAAAGCGGCTCCAGCGGTCGGTGACGACCCAATAGTCGCCGTCGCGCCAACGGCAGGAAAGGTCGAGCGTCAGATGTTCGCGCCCCGTCATCCGCGACAGTTTGCCCAGCCGGTCGCGCTTGAGTTCGCCGTCCGCGAAGACGAAACTCGTCACGATCACCTTCTGCGCGCCGCGTTCGAGCCAATAGGAAGCGTTCTCGTCCGTGACGCCGCCGCCCAACTGCAAGGTCCCCGGCGCGGCGGAGAGCGCCGACAGCGCCGCCGCGTCGTTGCCGGGACCGAGTTTGATCACGTGCCCGCCGGAAAGACCGTCATTTTGATACAGTTTCGCAAAATAAGCTGCATCGTGCGCCGCCACGAAGTTGGTCTTGAGACCTCCGGCGGCGCCTTCCAGCGTGCCGCCGACGATCTGCTTCACCTGCCCGTCGTGGAGGTCGATGCAGGGACGGAACTGCGCGTGACGTTTCATCATAACGGCCGGCATGATATTTTCTGGGAGAGAGAATGGACCGCGCCGGGCGGTATCGTGCGGACGTCCTCGAAGGCGTTGGCGGCCTCGACGCAGACCATCCTGCGATACCCCACCTCCGCGAGGTCGGGATATTTGGCGGCGAGTTCGGCACCGGGATTCCAGACCACGGTGGCGCCGGAACCGGACTTTTCGACGCGGATCACCCGCTTCAAACCATGATCGACGATCTCGGCGGTCTCCCGGCTCGGCAGGAACACCCAATCCACCTCGCCGGCGAAGCGGATGTCGCCCGCCTGACGTTTTTCCGACTGTTTGCCGGCAGCGGTATGATCCACATAACGCACGCCGTCCAGACCGCGTACGGCGATCGTCGAAATGTCCGAGATATGGAAGTAGGTGTGAAGCGCGCAACCGATCGTCACCGGACGATCCAGATGGTTGTGCATGCCTAGCGCGATTTCGAGCACGTCGCCGCATTCCACCGTCAACGTCAGGCGCAACGGGAACTCCGCCGAACGCGGATCGGCGCATTCGGCGGCGTCGATGGCAAAGACCGCACGGTGCGCATCGCCGGGGACCGCCTCGACCTTGACGAGGGTCCATTCGGCATTGCGGACGAAGCCGTGAGAGGGCTTTCCGGCAGAACCGAACCACGGCCAGCAAACCGGGACCCCGCGATGCGAAGTGACGTCGGTCGAGGTCCCGCCGCCGATCACCTCCGCTCCGCCGCGCGGGATGAAGCTCAATACTTTCGCCCCCTTCAGCGCGATCCGCGCGGATGCATGAAGATTTTCCAGCTCCAGGATCATCCCGTTCGCCGCGTCTTCGATCAGACGCGCGCCGGGGACACCGTTCGTGACATCAACCATCGTCTTCCTCCCGAGATGACAATATTGTGAAAATCCATATTCAGGACAACTGTGCCGCCGGACGCCCGAGGTTGCGCAGGATCACGGAGTCGGCGAAAATGCTCCCCGGAGCCGGAGTCAACACCAGATGCGCGCCGCTGCGCGCCAGCTGGCGGTTCGCCCACAGCCAGTCGGAAAAAAGCTCCTCCAGATCGAAGTGCTCCAACTCGCCCTTCCCCGCCCGGGAGACGTGGGAGGCGTCGCCGCAACACCGGGGAGCGGCATCGCGCCAGATCAACGGAGTTTCGCTGCGCCGCACCAACGTGCGCAACTCGCGGCGCACGGAGGCGCTCAACGCGCACTCCGCCATTTCGAACGGCGTCCCTTCCGGGGCCGGCGACGACGCACCGGCCGACCAGCCGACGAGCAGATTGAAACGCCACGGCCGCCGCTCGGGTTCGGTTTCCGGCTCATACTTGAGCACCCGGCGCACGAATTTCAGGGAACCATCGGTCACCACGAGTTCATATTCCGAAGCCGCCCCGGGGATCCGTGACGCGGCTCGGTGCCGCCACACGTCGGCGCCGAGCGCGACTTCGCACTGCACCCCGTCGGCGAAGGTCGCCCGCACCATCAGCGGAACTTCGGCGCCGGCGTACAAAACGCCGTCCGCCGGGGAATCGACGCGGCGGAACGAACTTTCACCGAAGATCAGAAACTCCACCGTATCGGGCTTTCCGGAAAAGATCGCACGTTCGAGTTCCATACCGTCTATCCGACCGCCCGTCACCGCCGCGAGGTCGGTGGTCAGAAGCGCCACCCCGGAAGCCACCCGGCAGTTGCGGACAACACGGTATTCGCAGCCGAAGGGGATGACTCCGGAGGTCTCCACCTCGACTTCACGCGCATCCTCCGCCCGGTGCAGGCGGAACTTTTCCGGCAGCGCGCTCAATTCCCCGAACTTGCCGCAGGTGACCCGGCCGAACTTGAAAAACGCCGCGCCGGCTTCCGGACGGCTCAATTCGAAAACGCTGCCGCCGCGATTGCGGAAATCCCACACCGCACCGTTATCCCGTATTTCAAACCGATCTTCCACCGCAAACCTCGAAATATACCGTCTTCCGCTCCGTTCGACGTGTCCCGCTTAAATTTAGCCCGTATTGTGTCAATAATCAACCGTAAAGCCGCTTGATTTTGAAATTCCTTAAGGGTATATTTCCAACAAATCTCGAACCGCGCTCCATCGCAGAGGGAACATATGCGCATTACAACCGCTTCCGCGTCCGGCAGACTCCGCATCCGGGGGGCGGCGGTCGCGGTGCTGACTATCGTACTGCTGACCGCCGTATCACGGCTGCTGCCGCCTTTCGCCGTCTGGATCACCGACAACGGCAACAAGTATATCGTGATGCGCAACATTGCGGAGACCGGGACGGCGGCGATCCGCCATCCCGCGCCGGAGTTCTTCCCGACCGGAGGTTTTCACTTCGTCCGTCATCGTAACGGATACCGCTCGTTCTACTCCGAATACTATCCCCGCTTCGCCGCGTGGTGGTGGCGGATCTTCGGCGAGCGGGGACCCGGCTGGCTCTCCATCATGGGGACGGCGGTCACGGCGGGACTGTTGGCGATGGTCCTGCGGCGGAAACATCCGCTGCTGCCGTTCCTGCTGGTCGTCGCGACGCCGATGTTCTTCTTCTCGTTCCTGCTGTGGGAGATGACATGGAGCGTCTGCGCCGCTTTCGCCGCCTGGCTGCTGTTGGAACGAAAGCATCCGGCGGCGGCGGGAGTGCTGCTGGGGGCGTCGCTGCTGCTGCGGGAAGAAGCGTACTGCTTCGCGTTGGTGCTGCTGGCGGCGACGGCATGGCGCAAAGATCTCCGGACGGCGGGAAAATTCGTCGTCGGGATGACGCTCGCCGCGATCCCGATCTGGATATGGCAGTATTGCGAATTCGGGCACATCCTCGGGCTCCACGGAGGGAACTACTACGCCAACAACCGCGTTCCGGCGGAGTTCTCGCTCGTCCGGGAACTTTACGGCGTACTGTGGAACTATTATCATCATCTGCTGCGCTTCGATGCGTTCGGGAAAGCGTGGCTGAATTTGCTGTGCATACTGCCGGTGTGCGCCGCCGTCGCGATCGGCGGATTCACCGCGCGCAAATTCGACCGTCTCCGGGCGATCACCGGCGCGGCGGCGACGGCGGGATGGCTGGTGCTGGTCTGTGGATTCCTCACCCGCGGCACCGGTAACGAGGCGTTTTCCGCCGCGTTACTTACGGGAGCCGTCGGTACCAATCCGCTTTTCCTGCCTTTCTATCTGAACTGGCGGCGGGCGTGGCTGAGCCGTTCGCGCACCATCCGGGACGCCGCCGTCACGGTGTGCGTGTATCTGCCGATCGTGCCGCCGCTTCTGACCCGCAGCGACCTCGGTTTGATCTACGGAGCGCGACACTTTCTCTGCATCATGCCGCTGCTGCTGCTGTTGAGCGCGCACTTCGCCCGGCGCAAGTTTTTCCCCCGGCGTATCGTGCCGCTGACGGCGGGCGTGTTGGCAATAGCGCTGCAATGGAGCGCGTTCACGGCGCTCGTGAACGTGTCGCAGGAATCCGCCGAATTGGAAAAACTCATAAACGCCCTGCCGGAAAAGACGGTCGTCACCGACGTATTCTTCCTGCCGGAGCAGACCCCGCACCTCTTTTTCAGCAAGACGATACTGCAGTTGGACAGCCGCAATGCCGCGAAACTGGCGACTTATCTCAAGGCGCATGACGCCGGCGGTTTCATCCTGATCCTTTCCGCCGATCCGCGTTTCCGGCGGATCTCCAACGCCGAACTGGCGGGATTTCTGAACGCGGCGGCGCCGGTCGGAGCGCCGCTCCGCTTCCGCCGAATTCCGGGGAGCGGCTTCATGGACCTTCATATCGTCCGCTGCCGCTTGAAATGAAACGTATCGGACATTATGTTATAAGATATAATAAACAATCGTCACCGAAGAACGGGATCATTCCTCATGGAACAGATTTTCATCGTAAAACTCGCCAACGGCGCCCGGCTCGAAGTGCGCGCCGACGGCGACTTGGGACTTCAACCCGGAAAGGTCTGCGTCTTCCACCGCGACTTTTTCGACGATCTGGGGACCATCTGCCATCAGATAGTCCCCAAGGAAGATGCGGAAAACGCTCCGGCGGCGGAGCTGCCGCAGGTATTGCGCGAGGCGACGCCGGACGATCTGGACAACGCCGAGACCAATGCCGACAAGGAGCCTTCCGCCATGCGCACCGCCAAGGAGTGGGTCAACAATCTGGCGCTGCCGATGAAGTTGATCAACGCCCACTATTCGCTCGACGGCAAACTCGTGACCATTCAGTTCAGCGCCGACGGTCGGGTGGACTTCCGGGAGTTGGTCAAGGAACTTTCCCGCGCGCTCGGCACCCGCATCGAACTGCGCCAGATCGGAGTGCGCGACGAAGCCGGGATCTACGGCGGCATCGCGGTCTGCGGTCAGGAATTGTGCTGCTGCCGGTTCCTGCGGGAGTTCAGTTCGATCAACGTCAAGATGGCGAAGGAGCAGGATCTTTCGCTGACCCCCGCCACCATTTCCGGCGTCTGCGGCCGACTCAAGTGCTGCCTGAAATACGAACACGCCGGGTATCAGAAACTCGAAAAGGGGATGCCCCGCAAGGGCGAATACTGCGACACTCCCTCGGGAAAGGGCAAAGTCACCGACCGTAATCTGCTGACGGGGCGTATCACCGTCTCCTTCGAGGGCGGCAGCACCGCGCATTTCACGGCGGACGAAGTCACGGTGCTGCGCGGCGAAAAACGTCCGCAGTCTTCCGGCAATCCCAACAACGGCGGAAATTCCCGGAAGAACTCCGAACGCAGGGAACAGCGCAATCAGGAGCGGAACCGGGAGCGCACCGGTGCCGATTCCGGCGACGCCGCGGCGGCCGAACATGCAAATTGAGGAACTGACGGAACTCGATGCCGCCGGGTTCATCGCCGGATGCGGGGAGACCGAGGAGGCATTTTTGATGCGGGTCTCCCGCATCCGCGCCGCGCACGCGGCGTTCGAGCAACGCCTCGAAGCCGACGGCGAGACCGAAGCGCTGGAAGGTATAGTCGTAAGGCGGGAGGACGCCGTTCCGAAGGAGTTTTACGACGCCCCGGCGGAAACGACGATGCGCCTTTACGGTTTTGCCGTCCGTCATGTGCCGGGGTTCTTCCTTTCGCGCCAGGTGGGGTGGCTGTGGGGCGGCTGTCTGATCGGCGACCCGGATCTGGATTTCTCGCTGTTTCTGCTGCGCGGGACCTTCCGCAACCGGGACAAATGGCTTTTTTACCGCCGCGACGAACTTTTGGCGCACGAACTGTGCCACTCGGCGCGGCAGGCGCTCGGCGAAACCACCTTGGAAGAGTTCTTCGCCTACCGCACCAGCCCCAGCGCGTTGAGGAGGACTTTCGGCAACTGCTTCATCCGCGACATGGATGCCGTTCTGTTCGTGCTGCCGTCGCTGCTGCTGCTCGCGGCGGAACTGCTGCGCGGATTTTTCTTCCCCGCGTTTCCCGCCTGGATATTCTGGATCCCCGCCCTCGCCTACCCGGCGTTTCTGCTGATCCGCAACCAGATCTCGCTCAACTTGGTCCGCCGGACGCAGAAAGCGCTCGTCAAATGCGGCGTCGCCGAACCGTTTGCGGTGATGTTCCGCTGCACCCGCGGCGAACTGAAATCGCTTTCCCGGATCGGATCGCCGGAAGAGTTGCGCTCCTTCGCCGCCGCCCGGGAAAACTCCGAAGTCCGCTGGCGGGTCATAGGAGCGCGTTTTCTGCCATGACCCGACGCCACACTCCGGAGAGCCTCGAGCGCCGGATCATCCGCACTTCGGTCGATTGGAGCTGCGCGGGGACCCGGCTGATCGATTATCTGGCGGGGCGCTTCACCTACCGCGACGTCGACGCATGGAAAAAAGTCATCGCGGCGGGGGAGATCCGGGTCAACCACGCCGCGCCCGATCCGGAACAGCTGCTGCAGATGCACGATCTGATCGAATACCTGCCGCGCGAACTCCCCGAACCGGAGGCGGACCTGGATTATCACATTCTTTACGAGGATGACGACGTTCTCGTCGCGGACAAGCCCGGCAACCTCTGCATGCATCCGTCGGGGCCGTTTTTCCGCCACACGCTGTGGCACCTCCTGTGCTCCCGTTACGGCGACATCCACTTCATCAACCGTCTGGACCGCGAGACCAGCGGCGCGCTGCTCGCCGCCAAGACGAAAAGCGCCGCCGCCAAACTTCAGAAACCGGGAGCCGACATCGTCAAGACCTATCTGGTGCTCGTCGAGGGCGACTTCCGGCAGGAGACCGACGCGGCGGGGTTCCTGATCGCGGATACGCGAAGCGCCGTCCACAAGAAACGCCGCTTCGTGACCGCGCTGCCCGAAGGCGCGGCGAACGTGGAAAGCTGCCGAACCTTGCTGACTCCGGTCGGATCACCGGCGGCGGGGTTCTCGCTGGTGCGGGCGCGGCTCTTCACGGGGAGGATGCACCAGATCCGCGCCACCATGTGCTCGCTCGGCTATCCGGTAGTCGGCGACAAACTCTACGGACCGGACGAAAAGCTGTATCTCAAGATCCGGGACGGGGAGCTGACCGATGCGGACCGGGAAAAACTAATCCTGCCGCGTCAGGCGCTTCACTCGGCGGAGCTCGCATTCAACCACCCGCGCACCGGCGAACGGATGTGCTTCGACGCGCCCGTGCCGCAGATGTTTCACGACCTGCCCGGTAAGGAGCCGCTGCGTCCATGAATCTCGACTTCAACTTGGGAACATTGACTTTGAGCGGCGTTTCCGGCGAACTCCCGCCGGAGGTCGCCAAATGGCTCACTCCCGACCCGCGCACCGGGGACTACCGCGCCCGCGCCTGCGATTACGCGGCGCTGTTTCTGGCGCTCCGGAGCAGCCGGATCGACTTCACCGACCGCGCCCGCGCGTTCGCTCCGGTCGAACTCCCCGATCCGGAAATCCGGTTGCGCCCGCATCAGACCCGGGCGCTGACGGCGTGGCAGGCGGCGGGATTCCGCGGCGTGGCGGCGATGCCCACCGGCAGCGGCAAGACCATTCTCGCCGTCGCCGCCATCGCCCGGCTGCGGCGCCCGACGCTGGTGATGGTGCCGACCATCGACCTTCTGACCCAGTGGACGCAGGTGCTGGAAAATTTCTTCAAGTGTCCGGTCGGGATGCTGGGCGGCGGTTCGCACGATATCCTGCCGCTGACGGTGAGCACCTACGATTCGGCGCTGTTGAACATGGAGTTCATCGGCGACAAGTTCGCGTTTCTCGTCGCCGACGAGTGCCACCACCTGCCGGGCGCCGAGACCCGGCTCGCCGCCGCCATGTCCATCGCGCCCTACCGGCTCGGTCTTTCCGCCACGCCGGAGCTGCCGGAGGACCGCGCCGAGGTGCTCCGCGACCTGATCGGCCCCACCGTGATCGAAGTTTCCATCGCCGAATTGGAGGGGGAAAGCCTTTCCCCGTACCGGATCGTCACCTTGCGCGTACCGCTCGACCAGCAGGAAGAGGCGCTTTACCGGCAGCACCGGGCGGTCTACACCGCGTTTCTGCGCCGCCACCACCTGACCTTCGCCTCGGGCGGCGACTGGGGGCGTTTTCTCCAGCTCTGCGCCCGCTCCGCCGAGGGCAGACAGGTGATGCGCTCGTTTCTGGAACAGCGCCGGATCGCGCGCGGCGGCAGGGCGAAACTCCGCACCGTCTGGGAACTTGCGAACCGCCATATCGGCGAACGGATGCTGATCTTCACCGCCGACAACGCCACCGCCTACGAACTGGGGCGGCTCTTCTTCTGGCCGGTGCTGACCCACCACACCAAAGCCGCCGAACGCAAGGAATTTCTCGACCGCTTCCGCTCCGGAGAATACCCGGTGCTGGTCACCAGCAAGGTGCTCAACGAAGGCGTGGACGTTCCCGCCGCCGCCGTGGGGGTGATCCTCTCCGGCTCGGGCAGCGTGCGCGAACACGTGCAGCGGTTAGGACGGATACTCCGCCCCGCCCCCGGCAAGGATCAGGCGGTGCTCTACGAACTCATCAGCGCCGACACCTCCGAGGAGAACGTCAGCCGTCGCCGCCGCAACCACGCCGCCTACCGGAGAAGACGCCATGCTTAAACTCGAAAACCTGCGTTTCCGCCGCCGTCAGGAAAAACTGTATGCGGGATTCGTCCGCGCCGACGACGAAGACGCGCGGCGCCTCGGCGGGGAACTCCTCGCCGCCTTCGACGAAGCGGCGGCGGGGCGCTGGACCCGCGGCGAGCTGGAGGAGTGGTGCGCGGCGCTGACCCGGCGGGAAAAGGACGTCAAACTCGCCTCCGGGTTGGCAAAACTGCTGATCGACCGCGCGGAGTTCGCGGAGGGCGACGAAGAGTTGCCGGAGCTCCGCCGCACCGTGCTGTCGCGCGCGGCGGCGGCGATGCGCAATGCCGGGGGCGACTACCGCCGCTACCGCGACGAACTGCGCGGCGGACGCGGCGACTTCGATTTGTACGGCGATCTGCCCGAATTCGCGAAATTGGAAAAATGCCGCGCCTTCTCCTCCGCGGAAGAGTTGATCGACGCCTACAACGTTGCATTGGTGCAAGGGCTGCTGCTCTATGCGGAAAAGTTGACGCTCAAGTTCCGTTCGCCGCGCCCGGAAGATCTGCGCCCGCTGCTGCGCCGGATGCGCTTTCACCGCCTGCTCGCCACCGGGGTCAACCTCGGCTCCGGCGAAACGGTGTTGGAGATCGACGGCCCCTTCTCGCTGTTGGAAAATTCGCGCAAATATGCGCTGCAACTGGCGATGTTCTTTCCCAACGTGCTCGCCATGCCCGTCTGGGAACTCGTCGCCAAGCTCAAGATAAGCGACCGCGAAGTAGTCTTGGATCTCGACGAACGCTCCCCCCTGCGCCTGCCGAAGCGCCGCGCCGATTATATGCCGCCCGAGATCGCGGCGTTCCGCGCCGCCTTCGCATCTACGGAGTGGGAACTCATCGACGACGCGCCGCCATTGCTGCCCGACAGCGCCGCGCCGGTGATACCGGATTTCTCGTTCCGCCACAAGCAAACCGGATGCGTGGCGCATCTGGAACTCTTTCACCGCTGGCACCGCACCGGTCTGGAACGCCGCCTCGCCGATCCCGGCAAACTCGCGGCGCTGAAACTCGTCATCGGCGCCGACCGCGCGCTCGCTCCGATCCTTGACGCCCACCCGCAGGCGGAGGAGGCGGGACTCTTGTTCCGCTTCCGCGACTTCCCCGGCGTCGAAAGCACCCTGCGCGCGCTGAAAAAATCCGGTTTTGCCGGAAAAGAATCTTGAAAATCCGCCCGGACAGGCTATATTAAAGAATCGTTTGAATCGCGTCTCCATCGTCTAGAGGCCTAGGACACCGGGTTTTCATCCCGGCAACACGGGTTCGAATCCCGTTGGAGATGCCATTTTTGTATCCTTGCAAGCCGCTTCAAATCAGCAAGTTGCAGTACCGGTCCGACTCGTTTCATGTGAATTTGCCGTTGATCGCGTCTTCGGGCGGTCCGAAGTTTCCGTTTCCCAGCGCGACCGTCACCCCAGTATGCATAAAACCTTTTGTCATGCGGAGGGGTGCATGACCGCGCATGAGGTCGCCCGTGTGCTGAGCATGAACCTTCCTTTCCGCCATGATTCCTTGACTTTTCCGTGGTCTCCAGTTATATTAAAACTTGATGACGATTGTCTCATATATGGAGAACCGATAGACATGCGCATTTCCCCATTGTTCCGCTCG
>CACZPY010000047.1 GCA_902783135.1 uncultured bacterium | reverse complement strand
CGTGCTGACCTGCTTCAGATTGTTGATGCACTTGGTGCTGTTCGCCCGCTCCTTCGCGGACTGCAAGGCGGGCAGCAGCATCGCGGCCAATATGGCGATGATGGCGATGACGACCAACAGCTCGATCAGTGTGAAACAACGTTTTTTCATAAGTCCCCCAATATTTTTTACGGCATCGCTGCCCGGTGATTTTACTCCAAACCCGCTTTACGCAGTTCGTCGAGCGTGAGCGCCCGGTTCCAGAAGCGGAAATTTTTCACTTCGAAATCGGCGTGATGTTTGTATTTTCCCGCACCGTCCTGCCCGATGTTCCAATCGAAACCGCCCTTGGTCTGCAACCCCGCAACTTTAACGCGGAACCAGTATTCGCTTCCGTCGGCCGCCTTCTGGAAAACGGTCACGAAACCGTCCGGGCGTATGGAGACTGCAACCATGCTCATCTCCTTGCCGGGCACGATGTCGCCGAGGTCGATGCGGTTGCTGTGGCGCACCAGATAGTCGAGCGAAGCGTTTTTACACGCGGAGTTGAAGACGAGACTCTCCTTTTTGGCGACGAGCGCGAAGCCGGGGTTGGAGCCCTTCTGCCAGTCCTTATTGGCGAAAATCACGGGATCGCTCTTCACCGCCGAGAGGTCGCATTTGAGCGTGATCGCGAAGGTTAGCGCATCGCCGTCGAAGCCCTTGAGACCGTCGAGAGTTAGGAAGCCATTCGCTCCGGTACGGAAGGAGTTCGCATCCACGGTCAAAGTCCCGTGCGGCGTTACGCCGCCGCCCGTCGCGCGGTTGACGATCTTGCCGCCGTTCACGACGAGGTCGTAAAGCATCCCCTCGGCGGCGGGACGCGCTTCCGCGGCGGGAACAACGGAAAATTTGCCGTCGTCGTCGAGCTCCGCGACCTCGGCGTCAAGCCCGAAGTGCCGCAGCACGTTGGCGGCGATCCCGAGGTTGTTGGGCTTACCGGCGATCTCGCCTGCCGGGATGTGTTTGCCGCAGTAGAGGAGCGGCACGGTGTAACTCTGCGGACTGGCGGTGTAGTGCACCTTGCCGACGCCGCCGTGGTCGCTGCAGAGCACGATCAGCCAGTCGTCCTCGGCGAAGGTCGGCTGCGCCTTGATGGCGTCGAGCAAGTCGGAGAATCGCTGCATCGCCGCACGCACCTTTGCGAGATACGGTTTGGTGTAGGGGTAATATCCGTGCTTGTGCCCGGCGTGATCCGGGGCGTCGTCGAAGACCATCAGCACGGAGGGAGCATTTTTGCGTCCGAGCATTTTGACCAGCACCTGATTGTTGGTGCCGTCGGCTCCGCTGACGACGGAGACGATGCCGCTTTCCGGCATGAATATCACGTCGGGGGCCCAGCTGAATACCTGTACGATGCGGGTGTCCGGGAACTTGCGACCGATACGCTCCTGCCAGGTCGGGGTGGCGGCGTGGCTGAAGTTCGCGTAGAACTTATCCTTGTTGTTGAAGACCTTGTGGTGCTTGGCGAGCTTGCCGGTGGCGATGACGGCGTGGTTGGGGGCGCTGGCGGGCAGAACGAAGGGCTCGTTCCCGGCCGTGACCGACCACGCGGTATGATAGCCGTCGGCCCAGCGGTTCGCCTTGAGCGCCTGCCACACGGGGTGGTTTACCGCCTCAAGCGAATCGGCGCGGGCGCCGTCGAGCATATATACCAACACCTTAGGTGCGGCGTCGAGATTCGCCGCGGCGAAAAACAGCAGTCCGATGACAAACAAACGTTTCATTGAATACCCCATATTGTTTACGGCGATCTGTCAAGTGCGAATTTTGGGAGTTTTGGGAACGTTGGGATTTTATACCCTTTTTATTCCAATACTCTCAAGATTCTCAAATCCCCCATTGCCCCGCCGGTTATTGTTTTCTGTTTTCCGTCGTCTGTCGTCGGCGCGCACCGTCGTTTTCGTTAAAAATACCGCTTCTCCCGCGGGACGGGCGTTTCGGATTATTCCTCCCGCCTTTTCGCGACCGATAACCGATAACTGATAACCGATAACTTTTCGAAAAAACGGCGCGGGAACCGCCGCCGGAGAATGTCGCGAACTCCGACGGCGGCTCCGCACCTGAATATATCACGCCAATTGCTTGAACTTCAGTACGCCGCTTTCGGTCGTGAAGCCCCAGCCCGCGTAGTCGCCCGCGGCGATCTGCTCGTCGAGTTCCAGCGTTTCGGTCAGGATCGACACCCCGCCGACCAT
>CACZPY010000046.1 GCA_902783135.1 uncultured bacterium | reverse complement strand
GAGGTGATGCAAGATCGCCCGGCGCCCGGTTGCAAACTTCCGGGGAAAGTGGTATATTTAACGGGTCCTGAACTCAACGGCGGCCGGAACATCGCCCGACCGCGATGACCTACGTCAGAGAAGAGAAAAAATGTTGAAGAAATTTTTCGCGCCTTACGAAGAGTACACCTTGCACACCACTTTGCCGCTCTCGGAACTGCGTCCGGGATTGGAGCGGAGTTGTCCGCGCCTCTTCACCATGGAGTTTTTCTCCCAGCGCATGCGGTGGCTGTTCGTTTCCGGCGGCGAACCGGAACTGGCGATCAGCCGCAACGATCCGATCCGGCTCTACCCCGCGACCGGTACGCGCAACTCCCTGCGCGGCAGGATCGAACTTCTGCCGCTTGCGGATGATGCCAACGGGACGCGGCTGCAGGTGACGATCCGTCCCGCCAGACGGCGCTGGTTCTTCATCTTCTTCATACTCTTCGCCGCGGTGTGGTCGATCGCGGCGGCGATACTGGTGTCGGCGTGGTTTCTCTTCGTTCTGCCCGCCACGATACTCTTTCTGTGGCTGCTGCTGATCGCGAGCCGGGAACTCGCCAAAAACGAGATCCCCGCGCTCAAGGCGTCGCTGGAAAACAAACTGCGTCGGATCGAAGCGGAAAAGATGTCGCTCAACTACAACACCGGCGACGTCTTCCGTCCGTACAATCAGCCGTCGCCCCGCCGCTGAACGCAAGCATAAAAAAAGCCGGGAAATCCCGGCTTTTTTTATGGCGTCACGAAAGTGAACTCTACCCGAAGAGTTCCCGATCCATATCCAGCAGCGCCTGCGCAAGTTCGTCGTAGATGCACTTGAGCGGCAGTCTGCCGTTGATCAGCGGCACCATCTTCGCGCCGTACTTCGCGCCCCGGGTGTCGAGCTTGCCGCATTCGCGGTCGGAGGCATAGCCCAAAGTGCCGTCGCAGAGGCTCGTCACCAGCGGCACCGGCGCCTTCGCCGCGGCATCGACCTCGCGACGAATGCCCTGCATCGTCTCGAAGGGAGAACCGAGGATCGCGCACGGTCCCAGCCGCACCCCGTGGACCTCGCCCGAGGTGCCCGGTTGTTCGCCGCGGCGCATGATCTCCCGCATCCGCTCCAGCCCGACCAGATTCACCGCCGCCATGCGGAGTTTGCCGTCGCTGTCGGTCGCGTCCGGAGCGTCGAACAGCGCCTCGTTCTCGGCGTACAAACGATCCATCTCCTCATCGGTGAAAAGTTCGTCGGGAGTGAAGTGCGCGATCTTGGAACAACTGCGGATCGTGAGGTCGTCCACCGCCTTCGCGGTGTCGAGCCCGCGCCGCACCGCGTTGGCGAAGCGCCCCGCGAAGACGTCGAGCGCCAGCATCGACTCCGGCTCGGGCTTGTGGACGCATCCCGAATTGACGTCTCCCTCGGCGCCCTGCAGAAACACCCCGACCGCGCCCGGATACTGGCGCATGAGTTCGTGGATCGCCACCGCTGGATAGTCGCCGTGGATGTAGCGGCACTGCTGACAGCAGACGACAGGATGGCAGCCGAAGTGGACGACGAACCCGGCAAGAGTGCCGTCTCCCCGCGTGAATTTCAGCACCCGGCACTCGGTGTCGGTGAGTTCCGGCTTGGCGGGGGTCCAGTCGGGCTTCAGGACGTCCGCCAGCGGCGGCGCGTCGCGGTCGTAGACGCGGTTGAGCCCGATGTGCTCGCAGGGGACGATGCCGAGCGAGTATTCCACGTCCTCCAGCGCGTCGAGCGCGGCGCAGGCGGCGCGGGCGATGCGCCGGGGCAGCAAAATGGCATACGGCGGGTCGGGGTAGCCCCATCCGCCGTAATCGACGCTGAGCGACGGTCCGGAATGGGTGTGGCTGGCGTTGACGAGGATATCCCGCTCCTCGAGTTCGGGGTGGGCTTTGCGGATGATCTGCCGCGCCTTGGCGATGATGCCGTCATTGATGACGCAGAGGTCGCACCCCACGATCACGACGCATTTGCCCTCCGATTCAAATGCCGCCGCGCGCGCCTCCAAGCGGTCGCGCACCGCGATGCCGCAACGGTTGAGATACGGCCCGAAACCGTAGAGCTGCACTCCGACACGCGGAGTGATATCGACCACACCGAAACCTGCCTTCATGATCCATTCTCCTGATGATTACCGGGAAGAAACCGCCCGGATCGCAACCACTATTAAACATACCCATATCGGCACGATATTGCAATGGCGGAAATCTGCCGGATGTTGATAAATAGGACCTTTTTTTTGATCCGCGGGCACCAAAAAACCGGATACTGGCAACTTCCCCCGTCATCCGGTCGCGTAAAAAAATTCTGCTACTTCAAGGTCGCCAGCATCTGGTCGATCAGGGCGAGCGTCTCGTTCCACTTCGCCGGATCCTTGTCGGCGACGAGTTCGACGCGCGAACGGATGTGGGTGAGATCGGTCGCCGCGCGCACCGGGTCAACGGCCGGAAGCAGCGGCCGCATGAACTGAATCGCGGTGTGGACGACCCCCCAAGAGTACTTGGCAAAATTCTTCTTCAGCAACATGCTGTAACGCTCGAACAATCCGGCGTCGCCGAGTTCGGCACGGGCATACTTCATGCTCGGTATTG
Organism: uncultured bacterium; assembly: GCA_902783135.1. GTDB lineage: Bacteria > Verrucomicrobiota > Lentisphaeria > Victivallales > Victivallaceae > UBA1784. Next base: position 615 of record CACZPY010000046.1, on the reverse strand, counting down.
AATTGACGAGGTAGCTCATCTCTCGGAAATGTCCGGCGTTATGGGCGGCGTGCCAGCCTTCCGGCGCCCAGATCTCCTTGCCCTGCGGGGTGCAAAGCGGGATGCAGAATTTCAACGCGGGATCCTTGACGCCTTCATCGGCAAGGAGTTTGTCAATCAGCGCCGCCTGCTTTTCGTAAGTATCGACGGCCTCGGGCGTGTCGATCTGGGCCAGACGGATCTTTCCCAAAACCCGGTGTCCGGGAGTCGCCCCCCGGGTCGCTGCCGCCTCGACAGCGGCACGGTCAGTGGAGCGGATCCCCGGAAACAACGGGGCATCGGCGGCATTGAGGCTGACTGCAAAGATGCAAATAGTTATGGAGGTTATGATCTTCATTTTTTACTCCTGCATTTTGTTGTTGTTGGAGGCTTCCTTATCCGCCGCCGGAGATGTCGCGAACTCCGACGACGGATAGGAAGCGCATACCCTTTCTTTGATCGATATACTTACGCCAGATTCGTGAACTTGAGCACGTGGTTGTCGTCCACCGTGAAGCCCCAGCCCGCGTAGTCGCCCGCGGCGATCTGCTCGTCGAGTTCCAGCGTTTCGGTCAGGATCGACACCCCGCCGACCAT
>CACZPY010000045.1 GCA_902783135.1 uncultured bacterium | reverse complement strand
CTGGCGGGGTTGTACTCCGGTCTCGGATCGAGGAACTTCATCTTACGCTTGTTCACGCTGAGGTGGGATTTGATCTTGTCGTTGCCGGGATCGCTCAATTCGGCGATGAAGGCATAGTACTTCGCCTTTTGGGCGGGACCGTCGAGTTTGACGTTTTTGACCTCGCTGTTGAATTTGTCCTCATCCCAACTTTCGTCGCCGAACTTGTAGGTGGTGCTGGTGCCGCTGCCGCTTTTGGCGACCATCTTGCCGTAGGTGCCGTCCATGCCCTTCAAGGCGAGCAGGATCGTCGCCATGTCGCTCTTCGCCTGAGTGATGCGCCCCTGCTGCTGCGCTCCGATCACCGCGGGGGTGAGCAATCCCGCGAGGATCGCGACGATCCCGACCACGACCAAGAGTTCGACCAAGGTGAAGTTGCGCTTATTCATGAACCCGACTGAAACTCCATGTTAAGTTGATATGCCGATAAAGATGCACTCCTTGATGCCACGCTTTACTTTAGCTTCGGAATCGGGAAATGCAATCCCGCGGCGCGGGAAAAACCGAATTTTTTTTGGGTCGCGGATTGCATTTTGCACGGTCGGGGCTTAAAGTATAGCAGGGAGCGCAAATAGACGCGGTCCCGCGGCAACAGCGAAAAACCACACTTCAGTTTGGGGGATACGGCTTAAAATGAAAAAATCGTCATTCACGTTGGTCGAGATGCTGGTCGTGGTCGGGATCGTCGCGATCCTCGCCGGGCTGATCATGCCCGCGGTCGGTTTGGCGCGGACCACCGCGCGGACGTCGGCGTGCATCAGCAATCAGGGGCAGACCATGAAGATCGTCACGCAGGCGATGAACGACAACAAACAGTTCCTCGTCTCGGGCAACGATTTCAAGTACAACCCCGGCAAGCAGGCGGGTTGGACGCGCTACCTTTTCGGCGACGGCGATGCGCCGAGCTCCGACGCGATGTCCGGCAGAAAGAGCTATGTCCAGAACCTGACGGCGTTCCGCTGCCCCGCCTTCCAGTACGCGGACAAACGGGATCTTGCCGCGATCGACAAGGACAAACGCGACGAACAGCTCAAACTCGCCTACGGCATGATGTTCCGCGCCTCCGCGGAGTCGGGCGCGGCGTTCGCGGGATTCGATTTCCGCGGGACCAAGCTGCTGAAGTACAAACCGGACTCCACCAAGTATGACATCTCGCCCGGGTCGCTGGCGCTGGGCGGCTGCGCTTCGTCCACCACCGTTCCCTACGATACGGCGGAGGCCCTGCTGTACAGCGGCTCGTCGTGGACGGGCAAGTTCGTGAAGATCCACGGCGACAAGACCAACATGTTCTTTCTCGACGGCCACGCCGATTCGCTGGGACTTGCGAACTTCAAGACCAAATACTATCCGGATGCCGGCGACAACGAAGCCAAGCAGTTGACCGATACCGGCTGGATCGATCCGGAAAAATAGCGATTGAAGTTGGAGCTCCGCCTTGGAGGAGAGACGGGGCTTTTTTTCAACCATAAACAAGAGGAGATGAAAACATGGCATCGGTCAAAATGTATCGGGGCACCGGCGACGCGAAGGCGGCGGCGATCCAGGAGAAGCTCGCCAAGAACTTCGGCTTCGTGCCCGAGGTCTTTCAGGCGATGGGACGCAACGGCGACTTCCTCGAAGCCGCGCTGAAGGTCGCCGAGGTGGCGGGCAAGGGACTCGACCCCAAGACCAAGGAACTCATCATCATTGCCGTCAGCGCCGTGAACGGCTGCCGGTACTGCGTCGACGCGCACCGCGCCGCCGCGCTTCAGGCGGGGCTGAAGGACGAGGAGATCACCGCCGCGATCGAGATCGCCGCCGCGATCAGCTTGTACAACAACTTCAACAAGGCGATCGGTCTCACGAGCGACCTCAAGGCCTGATTCGCTTTACGCTTTACCGGGACTGCGGTGATCTGCCGCGGTCCTTTTTTTGTCTGCGAACGCCTGTTCGCGGGAACGCCAATTCGACCGCAACCGTCGGTATTATTCACACACGCTTCGTGCGAGCGGGTCGCCGCCGAGCGCGCAGCCCGCACATTTCACCACTCACATCGGTACGCGGTATCGCATAAACAACCGATGATGGCGGTATTATTCACACACGCTTCGTGCGAGCGGGTCGCCCGCGAGCGCGCAGGGGGCGAGCGAGGTTTGCTTTTTGCCGGTCAAAAAGCAAACCGAGTGCACCCGAGCATT
>CACZPY010000044.1 GCA_902783135.1 uncultured bacterium | reverse complement strand
GGGTGAGCATCGCGAATTCCGATCCGCAGGCGATCCGCGAGGCGGTCAAAAACGACCCCGACGTGGGGAAGATCGCGGAGCTGTTCGACGGCACGGTGATCGACATCCACCGCCCCGCGGAGCAGTGACGCCGAAAAAAAGACGATTTTTGATTTGCCATATCGCAGGTTTTATGGTATAATTATATAAACGGTTATGAATTCGGCGCCGGTTCCGGCGCATGTGGGGACAGGACGGTTTTTTGACGATGCCCGCCGACAAGAAAAACATGGAACTGCCGCGCGGCACGGAAACGATCCTGATCGTCGACGATCACGAGACGATCTGGGACTTTCTGATCGAGGCGCTTCAGGCGCTCGGTTATTCGGTGCTGCTGGCGGAAAACGGTCTGGACGCGGTCGAGATCTACGCGGCGAACCCGCACGAGATCGACCTCGTGCTGCTCGATATGATCATGCCCAAGGCGGGCGGTCATCAGACCTTCTTCAAGATCCGCGCGATCGACCCCGAGGCGAAGATACTCTTGTCGAGCGGCTTCGTGTCGGAGGAGGAGGTGCAGGACCTCCTCGCGCAGGGCGCCTGCGGTTTCCTGCCCAAGCCCCATCGTCTGCCGGTGGTGGCGAAGGCGATCCGCGACGTGCTGGACAACCGGACCGTCGCCGATGCCTGACGAGTGGATCGAAGTCACTGCCGACGAGCGCTTCATCAAACGCGAGCGCGCCAAGGCGCGGGAACTGCGCAAGACCCCGTACTTTCAAGCCCTGCTCCGGCAGGGGATCTGCCACTACTGCCACCGGAAATTTCCCGTTTCCGAGCTGACGCTGGATCACCTCGTGCCCGTGACCCGAGGCGGCCGCAGCACGCGGGGGAATCTGGTGGTCTGCTGTCGCAAGTGCAATCAGGAAAAGGGAATGCTGACCCCCGCCGAACAACTGCTTTCCCAACTCGGGGAGACGCCGGAAAAATAGTCCGCATCCGTATTCCGGGCGGGGAATTGAAAATCGGCGCGATCATGATATCTTATAACAGGTGCGGACGCCTGCCGGAGTGTCACCGTGGCACGCCGCGGCGCGCCAATTTGTCACAATTTGTTAAGTTTTTTACTCCGTCCCACCGAAAAACTCCGCTTGGCACGGCTTATGCTCCATTCCGGGCGGGAAGGAGTCTTTGTTTTCACCAACCTGGAGAGGAGAGAGATCATGAAGGAAAAGTCGTTTTTGGTCCCGATGGTGGTCGAGCAGACCGGATTGGGGGAGCGCTCGTATGACATCTACAGCCGGCTGCTCAAGGACCGGATCGTGCTTCTGGGCACGCCGATCGACGACAACGTGGCTAATCTGATCGTGGCGCAGCTGTTGTTCCTGCAGGCGGAAGATCCCAAGAAGGATATCCAGCTCTACATCAACAGCCCCGGCGGATCGGTCACGGCGGGACTGGCGATCTACGACACGATCCAGATGCTGTCGTGCGACGTCTGCACCTACTGCATCGGGCAGTGCGCGTCGATGGGCGCGGTGCTGCTGGCGGCGGGGGCGGCGGGCAAGCGCTACGCGCTGCCGAACAGCCGGATCATGATCCACCAGCCGTGGGGCGGCGCCGAGGGCACCGCCGCGGACATCGAGATCCACGCGAAGGAGATACTGCGGCTCAAGGCGATGCTGAACGGCATCCTCGCCCACCACACCGGGCAGACGCTGAAGCGGGTCGAAAAGGACACCGACCGCGATTTCTTCATGAGCGCCGACGAGGCGGTGGAGTACGGGCTCGTCGACAAGAAGGTGGCGCCCCGCACCAAGTCGGGCGCGAAAGGGAAGTGACACATCATGGCGGATAAGAACAAACCCAAGGAACCGGTGTGCGGCTTCTGCGGCGCGACGCCGTCGATGAAGAAGAACGTACCGTTCGTCCCGAGCGGCTGTTTCGACGGTCTCGCGATCTGCGGCGACTGCCTGAAGCGCGGCAATCTGGCGCTGGAAAGTTTCGCCGGCAAGGCGGCGCGTCCCGAACCGAAAGCGCCGCTCAAGGTGCCGACCCCCGCCGAGATCAAGGCGGAACTGGATAAGTACGTCGTCGGTCAGGAACAGGCGAAACGGGTGCTGTCGGTGGCGGTGCACAACCACTACCGGCGGATCCAGCTTCAGCGCGGCGGCGCTGCCGACGCCTACGCCGACGTGGAACTGGACAAGAGCAACGTGCTGCTGCTCGGCCCCACCGGCAGCGGCAAGACGCTGCTGGCGCGGACGCTGGCGAAGTTTCTCGACGTGCCGTTCGCGATCAGCGACGCGACGACGCTGACCGAGGCGGGGTACGTCGGCGAGGATGTGGAAAACATCCTGCTGCGGCTCTATCAGGCCGCCGACGGCGACATGGAGCGCACGCAGATCGGCATCATCTACATCGACGAACTGGACAAGATCTCGCGCAAGAGCGAAAATCCGTCGATCACCCGCGACGTTTCGGGCGAGGGGGTGCAGCAGGCGCTGCTGAAGATCCTCGAAGGAACGGTCGCCAACGTGCCGCCGCAGGGCGGGCGCAAGCACCCCCAGCAGGAGTGTCTGCACATCGACACGACCAACATCCTCTTCATCTGCGGCGGGGCGTTCGTCGGTCTGGACAAGGTGATCAGCCGCCGCTGCAACAAGCAGGTGCTCGGCTTCGAGGAGGAAACGGACCCCGCCGCCGCCAACTCCGCGGAGCAGGCGGCGGAGTCGTCGCCGTTCACGCTCTGCCGTCCCGAGGACCTCGTCCGCTACGGTCTGATCCCGGAACTCGTCGGCAGATTGCCGGTCTTCGCCGCGTTGGAGCCGTTGTCTTTGGATGAACTCGTGCGGGTGCTCACCGAGCCCAAGAACTCGCTGATCCGCCAGTACACGCGGATGCTGGCGCTGGAGGGCGTGGAACTCGATTTCACCCCCGGCGCGCTCAAGAAACTCGCGGCGGAGTGCCTCGAACGCGGCACCGGCGCGCGCGGCCTGCGGGCGCTCTTGGAAAAACTGATGCTGAACGTGATGTTCGACGCCCCCTCCGGTTCCGGCACGCGCAAGTGCGTGATCGACGAGCGCGCGGTGGAATCCGGCGAGGCGAAGATCGTCTCCGTCAAACGTCCGTCCGCCCGCAAGTAATGGTGCGGTCAAGTTGAGCAACGATACCGGACAACTCAAGACGCGGGTCATCGGCGATGCCGCCGAGCCGCCGCTTTTGGAAAACGGCGACGAGGCGCGGCTCTTCGAGTCGCTGCCCGTCAAGCCGCGCGGCGGGCGCTACAAATTCATCCGTTCGATCGGCTTCGGGGGGATGAAGGCGGTGCTTCTGGTCGAGGACCGCGACACCGGCCGCGAAGTCGCGATGGCGATGCTGCCCGACTTCCGCGACCGCCCGCACCGCGATCTGGAACGCTTCGCCGGCGAGGCGCGGATCACCGCGATGCTGGAGCACCCGAACATCGTGCCGGTGCACGACATCGGCATCGACGCTTCGGGCGCGCCCTACTTCACGATGAAATTCCTGCGCGGAGTGATGCTGGAAAAGGTCGTCCGGCAGCTGCGCTCCGGCGACGCCGATACGCTCGCGCGTTATCCGTTGTTCCGGCGGCTGCAGATATTTCTGCGGGTCTGCAACGCGATCAACTTCGCCCACTCGCACGGGGTCTGCCACCTCGACATCAAGCCGGCGAACATCAACATCGGCGACTACGGCGAGGTCGTGGTGCTCGACTGGGGAGTGGCGCGGATGCTCGACGAAGCGGGGCGGGCGAAACTCGACGATCTCCGCCCGAAGGGGACCCCCGGCTACATCGCCCCCGAGTATCTGAACCCCGCGAGCGCGGATCAGGTCGGCATCCGCTCCGACATCTATTCGCTCGGCGGATTGCTCTACACATTGCTGGCGCTGCAGGCTCCGTTCGCCGGACTGAGCGTGGAGTCCATACTGCGGCGCACCGCCGCCGGAGCGCTGCCGCGCCCCTCCGTCGCGGCGCCGGGGCGCGACATCCCCGCCTCGCTCGAAGCCGTCTGCATGAAGGCGATGGCGCGGAAACCCGCCTCTCGCTACTCCTCGGTGCAGGAACTGCGCGACGAGATAACCGCTTATCTCGCCGGATTTTCCACGCAGGCGGAACACGCCGGGCCGTTCCGCCGGGTGGCGCTTTTCACCGCCCGCCACTGGATGACGCTGCTGCTCGTCGCCGCGCTGCTGCTGATCGCCGCATTGGTGTGGGCATTGCTGAACGCCTGATTTTTATTCAATGTTTTTCAAAAAACTGTTGCTTTTTTCATGGAAACAGTGTATAATTATCATTGTGTATAGTTAATCGTCGCCGGAAATGGGCTAATGATACCCGATCGTATCATAACACAATTTGATTTCCGGGGCCGGAAACACCGCATGAACAGACAACGGCAGACGGGGTTGAAATGGGCATGATCGACATTCGGATGAAACGCGGGGGCCGTTACGGGTTCACGCTTATCGAACTGTTGGTGGTGATCGCGATCATCGCGATATTGGCGGCGATGCTGCTCCCCGCTTTGCAGCAGGCGCGCGCCCGCGCTCAGGGATCGAACTGCGTGAACAATCTGAAGCAGCTCGGGGTTGCGACTCAGATGTACGGCGACGATTCGGGCGGATACTTCACCCACGCGGGCGGGAGTTTCCAGTCGTGCACATGGTACAGCGGTTTCGCCCGACTTTCGGGATATATCGGCGGGCCGAAGTTCAAGTCGTCCTATCTCAGAACCGATGACTACGGAGTCAATGACACCTATTCCGACGGCAAGCGGGTTTTCCCCGATTCCGCGATGCCCAACGCGTTCTTCTGTCCGGCGATCGACCGCAAGGCCGCCAATCCGGAAAAAACGGGGCTGAGCGCTTACGGCATGGCGGAGTCCGATCCGAATGCCGGTTGTTCGATCCCGGTCTTCTCGCGCAGCAGTTTTCCGATGCGCATCGGCAGCAAGAGCACCGATACGAAGCAGTTCGTCGATTCGTCGTCGATGGTGCTCGCCGCCGACACTTCGTACTTCGAAAAGGATAACCGGCGCAATACCGCGCTGTTGGCATATCTCGATTCGGACCGCAACTATTGGGCGCTCTTTTACCCGCGCCACAACGGGCGCGCCAACATGCTCCATGTGGGCGGGCAGGTGACTACCAACTCCGGGGAAGGACTCTTCGCCGACGTGTATGTGGCGTTCGTTCGCGGCAACGGGTTGGGCACTCCGGGCTTCCAGCAGGCGGACCGGGTGACGCAGTATTATACGAGTGAAGCTTGGACGGGCGGCAACGCCGACGATTTTCTGGTCACTGCCTCCGGCGGCAAGTGATTTAATTTTTTGGGTTTGATGCGGAAACACCGCAAGGGATAAACAACGGGAAAGGGGTCGACATGAGCAGCGGAAACGGTATTCGAAAGGGACGCGGGGTACGTCACGGATTCACGCTTATCGAACTGTTGGTGGTGATCGCGATCATCGCGATATTGGCGGCGATGCTGTTGCCCGCATTGCAGCAGGCGCGCGAGCGCGCCCACGGTAACGGCTGTATCAACAATCTGAAGCAGATCGGCATCGCGGCGCAGATGTACGGCAACGATTTCAACGGGTTTTTCACTAACGCACAGGGCAGTTTTCAGGTGGTCCCGATGCAAAGCGCCTATCCCCGGATCGCGCAGTATATCGGCGGGCCGAAGTTCAAGTCGATATATCTTAAGAACAGCAACTTCTCCAAGGGCGGCACCTATTCCGACGGTGTCGGCGTGATCACCGACGATATGATGCCGTCGGCGTTTTTCTGCCCGAAAACCGATTTCAGCGCGCAGACGACTTATCGCGGGTTGGCGGCGTACGGCATCGGCCGTGCCGATGGTCCGAACGGGTACGCGTTGCCTGTATACAAGAAGAGCAGCGCGGTGACGCGTATCGGCTCGAAAACCGTAAACCGCACGGAAACCATACCGACTTCCCGGATGGTTCTGGGCGCGGACAGTTCGTATTTCAAGAAAGGTTGGCAGCAGAGCACCTCGCTGTTGGCATATCAGGACGGCTCCAGTTATCAGTTCGCACTGATGTTCCCGCGTCACAACGGCCGCGCCAACATGGTTCATGTGGGCGGCAACGTTTCGAGCAAGAACGGCGACGAGCTCTTCAGCGACACCTACATCATGTTCATTCGCGGTACCGGAAATGCCAACCCCGGCACGTTTTACGGAGATCGGGTGTCCGAGTATTACGAACAGGAAGCATGGCTGGCGAACGACCATACGACGGTGGTCTCTGCTGACGGACCGTAGTCCGCAGTAACATTGCCCATTACAGGACTGCCGCAAGAGTTTTTGCAGCAGTCCTTTTTTTGTCGGCAAACGCCGGGCGCTACGCTGGCGCGCAGTACCGACGCCCGACCGAGAATGACCGCCCCGAACGGACATGAACGGACATGAACGGACATGAACGGAGTAAGCGGGGCTGGAACCCGCATACCGACGTGGTGAGTGAATTTCTGCAAACACCCGTATCGCATATTCAGCTGCAAACGTTGGTCTTATTCACTCACGCTCGTGGCGAGGCGGTCGCTGCCGAGCGCGCAGACGTACATTTCACCGCTCACATCGGTACGCGGCATCGCATAAACAACCGATGATGGCGGTATTATTTGCACACGCTTCATGCGAGCGGGTCGCCCGCGAGCGCGCAGGGGGCGAGCGAGGTTTGCTTTTTGCCGGTCAAAAAGCAAACCGAGTGCACCCGAGCATT